>JANOKQ010000133.1:0-8733 GCA_031419375.1 Acidimicrobiaceae bacterium | reverse complement strand
TTGAGATCGGGATCCGGGAGTGGCTTCGCCGAAGAACCGGTCGTGAGGATGTGAGACCGGTCATGCTGGCTGCGAGTCGTTCCTTCTTGCCCTCCCGGGCCTTCGATAGTCAGCGGCTGACGCGGTGAGTCTTTCTGGACTTCATCGCCACGTGCACGGTTCTTGTGCTGCCAATTCGGCAACGGCTTGGACCCCGGCAGATTGTCGCCTTCCTTCTCAGTGATCGAGTAGAACCTGCTGTCGAAGGCATGGCGCAGAATGTCCACGTGGCGTGAACCGTCGTACCGGGGACTGGCGAAGACCATACCCAGTTTGGTCAGGTCACCGTCCGTCGCCAACACGGTGCCTTCGTCGTCCGTCACGACGCTCCACACGTTGCCGTCAGTATTCCCATCACCGATGCGTTCGGCACCACGACCCAGGAAGCGGAAGGTAACAAGAATGCCCGCACGCCGCTTGGGGACTGTCAGTGGCCGATGTGGATCGCTGGCACACGCGCATGCGCGCGGCCAGGGTGGGCGAGTCATTGTTGCGCAACCAGCACCTCGTGGTGCGCGCCGCGTCGTCGGTACAGGCGTGGACGGCGACGCCCTCGTACGGCCGTGTGTCAGCGATGTCCATGAGATGAATGGCACTCAAGATTTCGTCAACGCACTTTTGTCCCGACAACTTCGACCGATGACTTGATGCCGGACGACCGCCGCGTCGGCAGAAAGTTCGTCGATGCACCGCGTAGCCACCCCTCAATGAGCGTCGTCGATCGCGACGTCACCCTCCAGACACGCGTCGACGAGCCTGTCTCAAGCCGCCATCACCCAATCACCGTCGACGGGAAGTTCTTTCGTCGCGGCGACACACGATTCGATTTCCGCGGGGTCACCTACGGGACGTTTCGGCCGCGCAGCTCGGACGCTCAACAATTTCCGGAAGCGAGTCGCGTCAACGAGGACCTCGCCGCGATCGACCGGGCTGGGTTCACCGTGGTCCGGACATACGTCGAGCCTCGTGGAGATGTGCTGGAAGCGATCGGCGAGCATGGTTTGCACACGCTCGCCGGCATCTTCTGGCCCGACTGGCGATACCTCGTCGGGGCCAGCGGGCGTCAGCAGCGCGAGATGGCTTCGGTTGCACGGCAGACGGTCCGTGATGCTGCGCAGCGTTTGGTCGGGCGGACAGAGGTGCTCGCGATCTCTCTCGGCAACGAGATACCAGCCGATGTCGTTCGTTGGGTCGGAGCCACGAAGGTGGCTTCGCTGATCAGCGAACTCGCCGACGAGGTGCGATCGGTCGATGCCGACCGTCTGGTCACCTACGCGAACTATCCATCCACCGAGTACCTCCGATTGGACGACCTCGACTTCTTGACCTTCAACGTCTTTCTCGAACGCAAGGCCGACCTACGTCGCTATCTCACCCGCCTGCACACGATGGCCGGAGAACGACCGCTGGTCGTCGGCGAACTCGGATTCGACGCAACTGGGGGCTCGACCCTCGCCGAACACGCCCAGGCCGATGCGATCGAGTGGCAACTGGGCGTGGCCCTCGAGCGCGGGGTTGCCGGCACGTGTGTCTTCTCATGGACCGACGAGTGGTGGGTCGGCGGTGCGGACGTGGACGGCTGGCGCTTCGGACTCACCCGTGCCGACCGGTCGCCGCGGCCGGCGCTTGCCGTCGCCGCGCGCTGCAACCAACGGACGGCAGCCACGCTGATCCCGCGCCGCGAGTGGCCGTCCATCAGCGTCGTGATCTGCGCCTACAACGCTGCGGCCACGCTGGACGAGTGCCTCGCCCATACGTGCCGACTCGACTATCCGGGCCTCGACATCATCGTCGTCGATGACGGCTCGACGGACAGCACGGCGGCGATCGTGGCAACACACGACCGTGCGCAACTCGTCTCGATCGAGCACGGAGGTCTCTCCGTGGCGAGGAACGAAGGACTTCGAGCAGCGAGTGGACAGGTCGTCGCCTACCTGGACGCCGACGCCTACCCGAGCCCGGAGTGGCCCTACTACCTTGCGCTCGGATTCGACAGCCGCTCCATCGGTGGCGTGGGAGGTCCGAATGTGGCTCCCCCCTCGGACCCGGTTGGCGCCGCTCGCGTGGCTGCGGCACCAGGTGGCCCAGTGCATGTGCTGCTCGCAGACGATCGCGCCGAGCACATCCCCGGATGCAACATGGCCTTCTGGCGCAGCGTGCTGGAAGAGATCGGTGGCTTCGACCCCATCTATACCTCTGCCGGCGATGACGTGGACGTCTGCTGGAAGGTGCTCGACAAGGGCTGGGAGATCGGTTTCCATCCTGCTGCGCTGGTGTGGCACCACCGCCGGGCTTCGGGGCGCGCCTACCTGCGTCAGCAGCGCGGCTATGGCCGCGCCGAAGCGCTGGTTGCTGCGCGCCATCCTGACCGGTTCAACTCGATTGGCGCCGCACGGTGGCGTGGACGGATCTACGGCGGTGGCATCTCCCGTCTCGGCCGGCAACGGATCTACCGGGGAGCGTTCGGGAGCGCACCGTTTCAGTCCATCTACCGCAGCGGTGGCACCGCTTCCGACGTCCTGCACCAAGTTGGCGTGCCGACCGCGGCGCTGCTGATCATGAGCGCGCCATTTGCACTCGCATTTCCGCATTGGTGGGTGGCACCGATCATGGGCCTCGTGTTCGCCGGATCACTCGGAGCGCACGACGCTGTTCGCACAACGATGCCCGCCAAGCGGCCGGCACGTCCGCTCATCTTCCGAATCGGCGTGGCCTGGCTGTGCCTGGCGCAGCCGCTCGCGCGTCGGTGGGGTCGGTTACGGGCCGCCCCGTCGGCCCGGCGCGACCTGCCCGACCTGTCACCGCTCGCCGGGCCGGTCCAGCGGCTGTCGCACGGCATCTTCGTCATCCCTGCCGATGGCCCACGTGACGGCACCACTCGCTCGGTGGTCGACGTGATCCGCCGCGCCGGGTTCGCCGTGACGACGCCCACGGGCTGGGAACGGCGAGACGTCGGCGTACTCGTGTCCAGGTTGATCACTGCCGATCTCCTGACGACCGGTCATGCCGCCGGGCTGGTGCAGATCCAGCTCCGACCCCGATTCCGGCGGACCAGCGCCGCCGTCGCCGCGATCCTTGTCGCCGCGGCGGTCGCGTCTGTTAGCCCCAGGTTCGGTCTCGCCGTTGCATCCCTCGCGCTCGTCGATGCAACGGTCGGCGTGTGGCGGACACGCGTCGGCGTGCCTCGTGCCGTCGCCCGAGCTACGAGGGGAACGACCTGATGTTCCGGAACTTCGGGCTCGTGAGGCGCCTGCTGCCGTACCTGCGCCCGCGACGTAAGGCAGCCGCTGGTGTGGTGGCGCTGGCCTTCGCCGGTGCCGTGGTCGCCCTCGCCGCACCGTGGCCACTTGCGATGTTGATCGACAGTGTGCTCGGCCACAAGCCACTCCCATCATGGATGGGCTTCCTGACCGATGCGACACCCACGACTCGAATCGTCGTGGCGGTCTCGTTCGGACTCGTGCTCGTCGCGATTCAGAGCGTCATCTCCGTGATCAAGCAGTGGTTGGAAACACGGCTCGAACTCGGCATGGTGCTCGACTTCAGGAGCGACATCTTCGAACATATCCAACGCTTGTCCTGGCAATACCACGACCAGGGCATGGCTGGCCGATTCATTTATCAGACGAACTACATCGCCCACGAAGCCGGCTCCGCCGTGACCGTGTTCATCCCGCTCGGCCAGGCAGCACTGACGTTGATCGGGATGTTCATCATCACCTACCGACTCGGTCCGAGTCTCGCCCTGTCGGCGACCGTCGTCTTGCCGTTCCTGGTGACGGCCATGCGGTACTACGGCCGACGGATCGAACCCGAGCTGTTGAAGGTCCGCGAGCTGGAGGGCGACTCGATGGCCATCGTCCACGAAAAGCTCTCGATCATCAAGGTGGTCAACTCGTTCGCTCGAGAGCGGTACGAGCACGCTCGATTCCGGGCTCAGGCGAAAGAGGGCCTCGATCAGCGCGTGCGAGTCACGGTACGCCAGACCATGTACTCCCTCGGCGTGGCATTGATCATGGCGTTCGGGACGGCAGTCGTGCTCGTCATCGGCGCCCATTCGGTGATCAATCAACAGCTCACTGTCGGCGAGCTCTTGGTGGTGGTCGCCTACCTCGGTGCGGTGTACCAGCCGCTGGAGACGATCAGCGGCACGATCGCCGGTATGCAGCAGCAGCTGCTGCAGCTACGGGTCGTGTTCGACGTTCTCGATACTCCGATTCACCCTGCCGACCGGGCGGGGGCGCTCCCGCTCGAGTCGATCTCCGGAAGAATCGAGTTCGACGGCGTGAGCTTCACCTACGCGGGTCGTGGGCCGACGCTGCAAGACATCGACCTCGTCATCGAACCAGGCAGCCGACTGGCGCTGGTCGGTGCAACGGGAGCCGGTAAGAGCACGCTCGCGGCGCTGATACCGCGCTACTACGAAGTGTCCGATGGTGCGGTCCGTATCGATGGAGTCGATGTGCGAGATCTTCCGCTCGAATGGCTTCGCTCGAACGTCTCGGTGGTGATGCAGGAGCCGATCCTGTTCGCCGACACGATCGCCGCCAACATCCAGTACGGCCGACTCGATGCATCGTGGGAAGACCTCGTGCAGGCTGCCAAGGATGCAGGCGCTCACGACTTTATCGAGCAGCTGCCGCACGGGTACGGCACTCGTATCGGGGAACGTGGATCACGTCTGTCGGGTGGCGAGCGGCAGCGCATCGCCATTGCCAGAGCCTTCTTGAAGGACGCGCCCATCCTTATCCTCGACGAGCCGACATCGGCGATCGATTCGCGCACCGAGAACGGGATCATCGGTGCCCTCGATCGCTTGGCAGCCGGACGCACCACCGTGGTCATCGCCCACCGACTCTCGACGATCCGAAGCGCAGATCGGATCGGCGTCATCGACGCCGGACGCCTCGTGGAGATCGGGACGCACGACGAGCTGATGGCCCGCCCGGGACGATACACCGACCTGTGGAACGCCCAGACCTCCGGTCGTACCGTCGACGCGCCGTCGTCGGAGTTGCCGAGGGCGGAGTTGCCGAGGGCGGTCGACGGCGAGCGATCCGAGTTGACCACGGCCGCAGGAACTTCGACCCACACAGGCATCGCGTCCCCGAGGCGCCCGCGCGTCGTGGTGCTGGGGATGATGACCAAGATGCCAGTGGCCGGCGTGGTGTGGCAGACCATGCACTACCTGCTTGGGCTCGAGCAGTGCGGGTGCGAGGCCTGGTACGTCGAGGCCCACGCACGCACGCCCTCGATGCTGATGCGCTCGGAGCACGACGATGGTGCCCGACGGGCAGCCATGTTCATCGATGCCACGATGCGACGGTTCGGACTGGCCGGTCGATGGGCCTTTCATGCGCTGCACGACGACGGTGCCGTGTACGGCATGACCGCCGAACAGCTCGATGCCCTGTACGCATCGGCAGATCTCATCATCAACCTGCACGGTGGCACGCTCCCCCGCGAGGAGTTCGCCAGAACCGGGCGGCTGGTGTACGTCGAGACGGACCCGGTGCAGCTCGAGGTCGAGCTCAGCGAAGGACTCACGCACACCAAGGACTTCCTGGCCGCGCACGTCGAGTTGTTCACGTTCGGGGAGAACATCGGACGGTCCGATTGCGGCGTGCCGGTGCCGTCAAACGTCGTGTTCCATGCCACTCGTCAGCCGGTGGTCATCGACCATTGGCGCGGTCGGGACGGCGGTCCGGGGCGTGCGTTCACGACGATCGGCAACTGGCGGCAGGAGTGGCGAGACGTCCAGCTCGGCGGCGAGCGGTACGGCTGGTCCAAGCACGCAGAATGGGAGCGCATCCTTTCGTTGCCGAGTCGCTGCACCGCCCCGTTCGAACTGGCATTGGCCAGCGTCTCTGCCGCCGAGATCGAGCGGATACGTGGACACGGGTGGGGCGTCGTCAGCGCGCTGGACATCTCGTCGGGGATCGACGCATACCGGCGATTCGTCACGAGTTCCACCGCCGAGATCACGGTCGCCAAGGATCAGAACGTCCGACTCCGCACCGGGTGGTTCAGCGACAGGAGCGCGACGTATCTGGCAGCCGGGCGCCCCGTGATCACCCAGGACACCGGCTTCGCGTCGGTCCTCCCGACGGGTGATGGTCTGTTCGCGTTCAACGATCTCGACGGCGCGATGGCGGCGGTCGAGGCGGTCCTCGCCAACCCGGCCAAGCATCGGCGAGCCGCTGCCGACTTGGCCGCCGAGTACTTCGACGCGACGAAGGTGATCGGTGCGATGCTCGAGCGCTGTGGCATCGCTGTCTCGGGCACAGCGGCACGGCCGCGTCGGCCCGATGCCTTTCCCGCCAGTCTGGACATTCGCGTGGTCGGCCGTCATCCGACGATCATCCCGGCATCCACCGTTGCGCATGTGCTGGCGGCACCGCCGCTTCGACCGTGCAGTGCCCACGACCTCGGGGCGCACGACGAACCGGACGTCTCGATTGTCGTCGTGACCCATGGCCAACTTGCAGTGACAAGGTTGTGCCTGGAAAGCCTGCTCGTCAACACGGCTGGCTCGTTCGAGCTCGTCGTGGTGGACAACGGTTCGCAGGACCTGACACCCCAATACCTCCAGCGGCTGGCCGATGATCAACCGAACGTTCACGTCATCCTCCTGCACGACAACGTGGGCTTCGCCGCTGCCGTCAACCTGGGCGTGAAACGGGCCCGTGGCATGACCTTCGTCATCGTCAACAACGATGTCGTTCTCCCACCCCCGTGGCTCGCCACGCTGACAGCGCATCTCGATGATCCTGAAGTCGGCATGGTCGGACCGGTCAGCCCGGGCGCGCCGAACCAAGCACAGGTTCCAGCCGACTTCTCGACATACGACGAGCTGTGCGCATCCGCAGATCGGCGCGCCCACGGCCACGCAGGCCGGTTCCGCGAGCTCGAGATGCTGGCGATGTTCTGCGTTGCCATCAGGCGCGAGGTCTGGGATCGCGTGGGGCCGTTGGACGAGCAGTTCGGACTCGGCCTGTTCGAAGACGACGACTACTCGATGAGGGTTCGAGCAGCGGGATGGGTGCTCCGATGTGCCGAGGACTGCCTCGTTCATCACCTCGGCCAAGCCTCGTTCGGAGACCTCGTGCCGACGGGCGTACACGCCGAGCTCTTCGAACGGAACCGACGCAGGTTCGAGCAGAAGTGGTCAACTCGGTGGACGTCGCATTCGTCACCGCCACCCGATGGCTACGCCACTGTCGTAGCCGCTGTGCGGGACGTCATCGCCCGTGTCGTTCCGACCGACGCCGGTGCCGTGCTGGTGGTCAGCAAGGGCGACGAGCAGTTGGTCGACGTGCGCGGCCGAGACGTCCGTCATTTCCCCCAGTCGGCAGATGGCGGTTTCGCCGGCCACCATCCGGCGTCGACCGACGACATCGCACGGCAGTTGCACGAGCTCGCAGAGCTGGGCGCCGAGTACTTCCTCATCCCGGCCACATCACTCTGGTGGCTCGATCACTACGAGGGCCTGGACTCGCTGCTCGACGACGAGTTCGTTCAGGAGTCTGACGACGAGGGTGGGCGACTCTTCCGCCGCCGCGAACGCACCGCAGCGCGGGCGTCAAGATGACCACTGCAGAGACTTCCGATCCGCTCGAGCAGCAGGCCATGCTCGTTGCCTCGCTCCTCGACCAACTGGGCGTCATGGACTCACGTGCCCGTGGCCGGGCGCGAGCAGCCCGCCCCCTGGCGGCCCTCGTCCTGGCCGGATTCGATCGGCTGCTCTCCCACGCGCGCTCGGCCGCTACGGACGAACCGCCATCCCCTCCACCAATGACCCGCGAGGAGGCGCACACAGCACTCGTTGGGAGCGTTCGGGAACACGTCCTCCACCATGTTCCTGCTGGAGCACACGTTGCTGTCATCTCGCGCGGCGACCGTCAGCTCATCGACCTCCCCGGTCTGCATGGATCGCACTTTCCCCAGGACGAACGAGGCGCGTGGGCGGGTTTCTACCCCGCCACCGGTGTCGACGCCGTCGCGCATCTGGAGCTCGTGCGTCACCGAGGTGCCGGTTGGCTCGCCATTCCCGCTTCCGCCAGTTGGTGGCTCGACCACTACGGCGAACTGCGACACCACCTGGCAACGACCGCCTCACTCGTCACCGACGACCCCGCCGTGGCGCTGTGGGCGCTTCGACCGGTACGACCCGAGGAGTATCGCCCGCCGGCCAGTCCGCCGCTCGCGCAACTCGTTCGAGCGCTCGTTCCCGGCGATGCCTCGGTGCTCGTCATGTTGCATCCCGGACAGCCGAATCCGCCTTCATTGCTGGACGCCGTGAGGACATTGTCCATCACGACGGCCGCCGTCACCACCTGGCGTTCCGCCATCGACACCCATGCTCAGCATGGGGGCTCGTTCGTGGTCCTGCCGGAGGACGCTGCGCCGTGGCGGTCCAGCCACCCGGAGCTGTGGCACCACCTTGCCTCGAAGCACACCGTGGTGGCCGACCGGGCAGGGCTCGGCACCATCTTCGAACTGCATCCATCAATACATCATCCAGAGGGAGCCTTCACCGCATGACTCGTCGAACCGTGTTGTTCGTGTGCCATAACCACCCGTCGGTCCGTCCGGGAGGGGCGGAGAACTATGCCTACGAACTGTTCGAGTCGTTCGCCGGGTCCGACGAGTTCTCACCCCTGTTCTTGGCCAAGGGCGGGCGGCCGCTGGGGC
>JANOKQ010000132.1:0-1926 GCA_031419375.1 Acidimicrobiaceae bacterium | reverse complement strand
CGAACCAGTCACCGGCGAACGACACCACCTGGGCGATGAACAGGGCGCGGACGTCGCGGTTCGATCGCAGCATCGCCCACATTCGACCTGTCTACCCGCCCCCACCCGCATCCCCACCTCCGTGGGGGGTCGCATGCGTCGGTGGCGCTGCCGCCTGTCGAGAAACCCACCGTGGCGGTGCTCAAGTCGACAACCGGCTAGTCCACCACCGGCGAGGCGGGCCGAGGCGGGCCGGGGCGAGGGGGCCGGCGCGGGCAGGGCGAGGGGTGCCGTAACTGGCTTCGACCGGGCGGATAGCTTCTCCGGGTGCGTTTCCGCAATCTCCTCGTGAGTTCCCTCGCCCTGACCGCCGTTTCCGCCACCATGGTTGCCTGCGGCGACTCCACCGACGATGCCTCCGGCTTAGTGCCGACCTCGTCGACCACAGCTGCCTCGACAACCGCTGGTGCCATCGACCCGGCTTCGGTGAGTACGGCGCCGATGGTGACGGTGTGGGTACCGCCCAAGCCCGAGGTGCAGATCCCCGATGCCATCCCGACCGAATTGGTGATTACGGACCTGGTCGACGGCGAGGGTCGCGTCGCCGAATCCGGCGACACCGTGGTGGTGCACTACGTCGGGGTCCGCTCCGAGGACGGAACCGAGTTCGACAACAGCTACGAGCGGGGCCAGTCGTTCCCGGTGGTGCTCGGTAGCGGTGGCGTCATCGCCGGCTGGGATGAAGGCCTGCTCGGAGTGAAGCAGGGCGGTCAGCGCCAGCTCGACATCCCCTCAGCACTCGCCTACGGAGCCGAGGCCAAGGGCGATGTGATCAAAGCCAACGACGCGCTCACGTTCGTGATCGACATCATTGCGGTCATCGGTGTCAGTGACCCGGCAGATGCGCCGACTCTCACCATCGAAGGCGCAGAGAACCGCGACAAGATCGATATCGAAGACATCATCATCGGCGAAGGCGAGGAGATTCAGCCTGGCCAGACCGCCGTCGTGCAAATCATCGCCTACCGCGGCGACACGGGCGCACAGCTCAACTCCACCTGGGAGATCGGCCAGCCGGTGCAGTTCACATTTGCCTCCGGGGAGATCCTTCCCGGCCTCGAACTCGGCATCGATGAGATGAACATCGGCGGGCGGCGCAAAGTGATCGTGCCGTTCATCCTGGCCTTTGGCGAAGCCGGCAGCCCCGAGGCCGGGCTGCCCGCCAACACCGACATGGTGCTCGTCATCGACCTCATCGCCGGCTACTGAGCCGCCCCGGCCCAACCCGGCCCAGCTACGTGACGGAGCGCAGATCGAGGCCGATGTCGAACACGGTGACCGAATGGGTGAGCTCGCCCACCGCAATGAAGTCGACACCCGTCTCGCCGACCTGACGGGCCGTGGCCAGCGTGAGGCCACCGCTTGCTTCGAGGATCACGCCGGCGCCGATCTCGTTGCGCACCGCAACGGCTTGTCGCATCTGCGCCGGTTCGAAGTTGTCGAGTAGCACCACGTCGGCACCGGCCTTGATCGCCTCGCGGAGCCCATCGAGGGAGTCGACCTCGATCTCAACCGGCATATTCGCCGCAAGCGAACGAACGGCGCGGAATGCCTCGGCAACGCCGCCGGCGGCCAGCACGTGGTTGTCCTTGACGAGTGCCGCATCGCTGAGCGCCATGCGGTGATTGGCTCCCCCGCCACAGCGCACCCCATACTTCTGCAGGGCCCGCAATCCGGGGAGCGTCTTGCGTGTGTCACGCACCACGGCACCCGTTCCGTCGAGCGCGTCGGCCCACTTCCTGGTCAGCGTCGCAACTCCGCTGATGTGGCAGAGCAGGTTGAGCGCGCTGCGCTCGGCGGTGAGTAGAGACCTCGTCGGTGCTTCGACGGCGGCGAGCACCTGGGCGGCATCGACACGGTCACCGTCGTTCGACCGAGCTTCGAAGC
>JANOKQ010000131.1:0-7422 GCA_031419375.1 Acidimicrobiaceae bacterium | reverse complement strand
CCTGGCCGCGAGCGGAGAGGCCGCCGCGTGGGAGACCGGCGATGTCTCGGCGATTCCCGAGGGTCTGGTCCCATCGCCGTGGTACCGGGCCAGCCAACAACTCCACCAAGGCCACCCCGAGGTGGCCCGACACGTGCTCGTGAGCGACTTCGCCGAGAGCGGCGTACCCAACTGGTGGCCCCCAGACCTCGCTCCACCGGCACAGTTGGCCGCGCTGCTGGCTCTGCTGCCGCGACCATTGCCCACCGGGCGTGTCCATAGCGAACAGGTCCTTGCAACCATTCTGCTCCGGCTCCGCGACTACGACGATGCGGCGCACTACGCGGCGGCAAGCTTCGACCGCAGCCCGAACACCACGATGGCGGTCATCGTCGCTCGCGCCGCAGCAGCCCTCGACGACCGCGACACTGCGCTCGGCTGGATCGCTGCGGCAACCCGCACCGCCACCGGAACCGGCACGGAGCCAGCGCTGCAACCCGCCACACGAGTTGGGGCCGCAGCCAACACCGACGCCGCAACGCGATTGCCCATCCCGGCCACCGCAATCGCCCACCCTGCAGTGGCCGCGTTAGCGATGTCGCTTGACGACGCACCCGAGTTCGCCGGCCTGCGCGCAGACCCGCGCTTCGCCGCCACCCGCTCCCGCCTCGGCACATAGCCCCGCGCCCTTCCCGCCATCCGGGCGTCAGGGATCCGGGCGTCAGGGACCCGGCACAGTCAGGGACCCGGCGTGAGGGCGGAGCGTTTGACGAGAGCGAGGGCTCTGGTGCCAGCGACCGAGGTGACCGTGCCGATCGTCGCGCCGTCGCGCAGCAGCGGATCGCCAACGGCCGTTCCAACGGCGACATCGACGACTTGCACGAGGCGAGGGGCCGATGCGTCGCGGCTATCCATCCGCTCGACGAGTTCCTGGCCGGGGTAGCAGCCCTTCGTGAAACTCACTGCGGCACCCGTGATCCCGGTCTCACCGGGAATCGTTTCACCGGTGACGATCTCAGCGCCCAGAGCCGGCCACCCCGCCTCGATCCGTGCCGCGAGCAGGTCGGCGGCGGAACCCGGGTCGACGCCCTCCGGTGCAACCACGTCGGGACCGAGCAGATCTGTACCACCACCCCACGCCACCACCTGCCCGGCACTGGCCGCGCCATCACCAGCTGTCGCTGCGCCATCACCAGCTGTCGCTGCACCACGTACCGCGATGCAGCGCCATTCGAGCGGGGTGATGTCGGCCTTCACCCGGATCTTGAAACGGTTGAGACGAGCGATCATCACCTCGCCGAACCCGGCATCGGTGTCCAGTACGAACACGTCGTCGGCCCTGCGCCAGATCCGCACGAGCACATCGATCTTGCCGGTCGGCTGCAACAGGAACGCCCACACGCTCACCCCGACGGCAACGCCGCGCAGGTCGTTGGACACCTGCGACTGCAGGTAACTGGCCGCATCGGGGCCAGCTACTTCGACGACGTCACGAGCAGATTCAGTCCAGAACATCCCCTCAGTGTCGCAGCAGAACCGGCGCAGGACTCCCTCGCGTCGTGGCACACTGGGCGGGTGGACGATCTCGAACGCGTCGCTACCGACCTCTCCCACGGGATCACCACCACGCTCAACAAAGCGCGGCGAGTGGCGATCAGGGTGATGGCCATCACCACGGCGGTGGGTGCCGCCACCTTCCTCACCGGCTGGTGGGTGTACGACGGCAGCACAGCCTGGTTGATCCTCGGCGGCATCGTCTGCGCGATCCCGCTCGCCTCAGCCGTTGCGGCATGGCTGCTGCTGGCGCGCACGGTGCGGATTGGGCCACGCCTAGTCAGCGAACTGCGCACCTACCTGTCGACCAGCACCGCACCCGCCGACCTCGTGATCGACCACGATTCGGGCCTCCCGTTGGCGAGCCGGACGAAGAACTATGCAACGTTTCGTAGCGACCTGGTGTCGCGCCGACGCGACCTCCCCGCCCTGTTCCTGGGGGTCCGCGCGATCACGGCACTCCCCCGCCTCGGCATCATCGCAGTCGTGTCGCTCCTCGCGGTCGGGGCCCTGGGCACACTGTTGCTGCTCGATGGTCTGATCAACTGACGGCGACCTCCTCCGGCGGGCGGACGTTGCGGAACATGGCGAGCAACAACACGTCGTAGGCCAGCTTGATCGACCCCGCCAGCAGCAACGGCCAGGCGAACGTGCTGCGGTCGAGCATCCACCCGGCGGCAAACGGCGGCAGCGCCGCAGCCAGGCTGCGCGGCACGTTCGTCACGCTCGCCGCCGCCGCCCGCTCCTGCGGCGGCACCACCGCCATCACGTAGGAGTTCCGCGCCGGCACATCCATCGCCGACAACAAGCTGCGCGCCAACAGGCAGGCGGCGGCCCAACCAACAGACGGCATCAACGCCGCAGCAATGAGCAACACCTGGGCCGGCATGTGGGTGAACACCATCGTTCGCACGAGACCGATGCGGCGGGCGATGCGCACCGACAGAAACGCCGATAGAGCCGAGAGCAACCCCATCCAGAAAAACAACGCTCCGGTCACCGCAACGGACAGGTCGAATCGGCGGAACAGCCACAGCACCACGATCGACTGCACAACGAACCCGCCACCGAACGCGTCCAGACTGAACACCGCGGCCAGCCGGTAGACGAGGCGACGTGACTGGGTAAGCGGGAGCGCCGGCGCCGATGCGTGCGGTTCTACCCCGACCGACAGGCCGCTGTACACAACGAACGCGACGATGCCGGCGAGGGCGTACATCACGAACACCAGCTGGAGCGCGTCGTCGCCGCCGATACCCAGCATCGGGGCGACCGATTCCGGGAACCCGACAGCCAACGCGCCAACTGCTGCGCACGCCGTCCCGACGAACGCGTACCGGGCGAACATCGCGGTGCGGCGATCGTCGGCGGTGGTGGACGCGACGAGCGCCTGCTCCACCGGCTGGAACGCGCTCACATCACCGCTGGTGGGGTTCAGCGTCCCGATCGCTCCCACCACCAACAGCACCGCGAACTGTGTGGTCGTGGCATACACGGCTCCGCTTGCGACCATCACCACCGCCCCGAACTGCAGCAGCCGGCGGCGTCCGACTGCGTTGCCGCGTAGGCCAACGCCGAGGGTGACCGCAGCCGACCCGAGCAGCATGCAGGTGACGATCAGCCCGATTCGCTGACCGCTGTAGCCAACCACGGTGAGGTAGGAAGCCAGCGCGACCGACACGGTGCCGTCAGCGAAGCCCCGAACGCCACGGGCGACGACAAGCCGGCGGGCATCAGGCGACGAGGCCCTGCGGGGACCCTGCGACCGGCTCAGGCGGGCGTGCCCTCGGCGGCCCGGCGGGCCGTCATCCGCCGCGCCGCGGCGACCGCAGCGATCAGCCCCGCGGCCTTGTTCCGACATTCGAGATCCTCGTCGTCGGGGACGGAATCGGCGACGATCCCTGCTCCTGCTTGGAACGATGCTCCGTGGGGACCGGCGAACATCGTACGGATCGCGATCGCGGTGTCGAGGTTGCCGCTGAAGTCGATGTAGCCGACCACCCCGGCGTACGGCCCGCGCTTGACCGGCTCGAGCGAGTCGATGATCTCCATCGCGCGCACCTTCGGAGCACCGCTCACCGTGCCGGCCGGCAGTGTGGCGCGCAACACATCGATCGGCGTCTTGCCATCGACCAGCTCACCGCTCACCTGCGAGGTGAGGTGCATGACATGGCTGTAGCGCTCGAGCGTCATCAACTCATCAACGTGAACCGTGCCAAACTTGGCGACTCGGCCGACGTCGTTGCGGGCCAGATCGACGAGCATGATGTGCTCGGCAACCTCTTTCGGGTTTTCCTTCAGTTCGCCGGCCATGCGCCGATCGTGCTCGTCGTCGCGACCGCGGCGACGAGTGCCCGCGATGGGGCGGCTGATCACCTTGCGGCCGAGCACTTGCACCATCGGCTCGGGCGAGCTTCCGGCAATGCAGATCTCGTCGTGGCGCACGAAGTACATGTACGGGCTCGGGTTCACCTGGCGAAGCACGCGGTAGAAGTCGAACGGGTCGGCACCGAGGTCGATGTCGTAGCGCTGGGCGAGCACCACCTGGAAGATGTCGCCAGCAAGGATGTGCTCCTTGGCCACCTCGACGGCGCGCTGATACATACCGTTGCCCATCGAGCTCGTCACGTCGGCGAGCGCCTCTCCGGGCTCGGGCGGGGCGACAGGCACGTACGGCAGTGGCCGCGCCAGATCGGCCACCGCCCGGCGAACTCGACCGCATGCCGCGTCGTAGGCCGCGTCGAGATCAACCTCTGCCACGCCGAGGGTGGCGACGCTCTCGATCAGGTACACCCGCTGTCGCCAATGATCGAACGCCGCGAGCGAACCAATGACGCTCATGATCGCATCGGGGAAGCCCCGGTCGTCATGGGCAACGTCGGGCAGATGCTCGACCTCGCGCACCACGTCGTAGCCGAGGAACCCCATCACCCCGCTCTGCAGCGGGGGGAGGTCGGGCATGATCGGGGCGCGGAACTCACCGAGCAACACATCGAGCGCAGCGAGGATCCCGTTGCCGGTCGGTATCTCGCAGGCAAGCTCACCATCGATGGTGATGGTGCCGTCGCGTAACGTGAGCGTGGCCAACGGATCACGGCCGACGAAGCTGAACCTGCTCCATCGCTCGCCGTGCTCCACCGATTCGAGCAGGAACCCGGCACCGTCGCCGACGAGCTTCACGAACGCAGCAACCGGTGTCTCCAAGTCGGCGAGGAGCTCGGCCCACACGGGCACGATGGTGTGGTCGGCGGCAAGCCGTCGGAACTCGTCGCGGCCGGGCCGCATGGTCAGCTCAGCCATCAGCCCGCTGTGTCGCCCGCTGTGTCGCCCGCTGACCCGAAGCGACGGAAGAAGCAGCTGCGTTCGCCGGTGTGACACGCGCCGCGGCCTTCTTGGATCACCTTGAACAACAACACGTCGGCGTCGCAGTCGTAGTACGCCTCGCGCACGTACTGCCCGTCGCCGCTGGTATCGCCCTTGCGCCACACTTCCTGCCGACTGCGGCTCCAATAGACCATCCGACCCTCGGCAAGCGTGGTCTGCAAGGTGGCGCTGGTCATCCACGCCACCATGAGCACCTCGCCGGTCTCGACATCTTGGGCGATTGCCGGCACCAAACCCTGCGAGTCGTACCGCACGCCCGCCAGCTGTTCAGGTGTTGCGTCGATCGTCACGCCGGTAGCCATGTTGGCCATGCTACGGAGCAGGTTGTCCACTAGCCGCTTCTACTAGCCGCTTCCAGTGGGCGCGCGCAGCGCCACGGACCGTTCAGAGGTACAGGCCGGTACTGGCTTCGATGCGTTTGGCGGCCACCGCATGGATGTCGCGCTCTCGCAACATGATGTAGTCGACCCCGCCGACTTCAACCTCGTAGCGGTCCTCCGGGCCGAACAGCACGCGATCGCCCACCTCGGCGGTGCGCACGTTCTGTCCGAGCGCCACCACCTCGGCCCACACCAGCCGCTTGGAGATCTGCGCGGTCGCCGGAATGAGGATGCCCCCGGTCGTGCGGCGCTCACCATCTTTTTCCGGGATGTGTACCAGCACCCGGTCGTTGAGCATTTTGATGGGCAGCTTTTCGTCGGTGACCATGCCGCCAGGGTACCGACACTGCGGGCCGCCAGGGTACCGGAACTGCAGTGCGGCGATGCTTGCCGTCAGGCGACGGCAGCGTCAATGCGTGCCAACACCTCGGGGGTGAGCAGCGCCAGGACGTCGAGTGCGGCGAAGTTCTCGGTCACCTGGCTCGCCCGGCTGGCGCCGGTGATCACGGTGGACACATGCGGATTCGACGCACACCACGCAATCGCAAGCTGCGCCATCGAGCAGTCCAACTCGGCAGCGATGGGGCGCAACGCCTCGACTTTGGCCTGCGAACGCCTGTCGTTCAACGACGACGCCAACCACTCGTAGCCCGGCAACGCGCCGCGGGAGTCGTCGGGCACACCGGCCGCGTACTTGCCGGTCAGCAGACCGCTGGCGAGCGGACTCCAGATCGTGGTGCCGAGTCCGATGTCGTCGTAGAGCCGGGCGTATTCTTTTTCAACACGCCGGCGGTTGAGCAGGTTGTACTGCGGCTGCTCGACGACGGGCTTGTGCAGGTGATGGCGCTCGGCCACCTCCCACGCAGCACGGATCTCGTCGGCGGCCCACTCGCTGGTGCCCCAGTACAGCGCCTTGCCCGACGAGACCATGTCGCTCATCGCCCACACGGTCTCTTCGATCGGGGTGTCCGGGTCGGCCCGGTGGCAGTAGGCGATGTCGACAAAATCGGTGCGCAGGCGCTCGAGTGAGGCGTCGATGGCTTGCGTCAGGTACTTGCGGTTCAAGGTGTTCTGCATGTTCGCCATCCGGCCGTGGATGCCCCAGAAAAACTTGGTGGTGAGCACGAAGGTGTGCCGCGGCCACTCCAACCGCTCGATCACCCGTCCCATGATCGCCTCGCTCTTGCCCCCGGCATACACCTCGGCGTTGTCGAAGAAGTTGCTCCCCGCGTCGTACGCCGTCTGCATGCACTCGAGCGCAAGGTCGTCGTCGAGTTGTTGGTCGAAGGTGACCCACGAACCGAACGAGAGCACCGAGAGCTGGAGCCCGCTTCGTCCGAGGCGGCGATATTGCATCTTCGATCTGGCCATGAGTCGAGGCTACTGGCGCGCTACCGGAGCGATCCGGTCTCCGTCAGCGGACCGGCCGCACGGTCACGCCAGCGGCGGCCATCGCCGCTTTCGCATCGGCGATGGTGTGCTCGCCGAAGTGTAAGATGCTGGCCGCTAACACACCCGTGGCACCACCCTCGACGACGCCGTCGACGAGGTGTTGCAGCGTGCCGACCCCACCGCTGGCGATCACCGGCACCCCGACCGCCGAACTGATCGCCCTGGTGAGCTCGACATCGAAGCCGATCTTGGTGCCGTCGCGGTCCATCGAGGTGAGCAGGATTTCGCCAGCGCCCAACGCGGTCGCCTGCTCGGCCCACGCCACCGCGTCGATCCCCGTCGGGGTGCGGCCGCCGTGCAGGTACACCTCGAAGCCGAACCCGCCTGGGGTACCGGTGCTAGGACGGCGTTTGGCGTCGATCGCGCACACCACGCACTGCGTGCCGAACTCCGCGGCGATCTCCGCGATCAGGTCTGGCCGCTGCACTGCGGCGGTGTTGACACTCACCTTGTCGGCACCGGCGCGCAGCATCGTGCGTGCGTCCTCGGCCGAGCGGATACCGCCGCCGACGGTGAAGGGGATGAAGATTTGATCGGCGATGCCACGTACCATGTTGATATGGGTATCGCGGCGCTCTGGCGAGGCTCGAATATCGAGGAAAACAAGCTCGTCTGCGCCTTCTTCGTAGTAGGCGCCGGCCAGCTGCCCCGCGATGGCTGCAGTGGTGTCGGC
>JANOKQ010000130.1:0-4728 GCA_031419375.1 Acidimicrobiaceae bacterium | reverse complement strand
GGCGCCGACTACCGACCGGGCCTCGACGGGTTGCGCGCCATCTCGGTCTCGGCGGTGCTGGCGTTCCACCTCGACCGGCTCCCCGGCGGCAACTTGGGCGTCGATGCGTTCTTTGTCATCTCCGGATGGTTGATCACCTGGAAGTTGCTTGACGAAAAGAACCGGCACGGCTCGATCGCGCTCCGCCGATTCTGGACCGCCCGGGCCCGTCGGCTGATGCCGGCCAGCGTGTGCGTGCTCATCGCCGTCGGTGTGGCGTGGCCGCTCGCCGGAATCGACGTGCCGACGCTGCGCGCCGACATCGTGTGGGCCGCGTTGTGGTCATCGAACTGGGGCACGATCCGCGGGGGTGGCGACTACTGGGCCCGATTCGGTGAGCTGTCACCGATCACCCATTTCTGGTCGCTCGCCATCGAAGAGCAGTTCTACGTCGTGTGGCCCGTGATCGTCGTCGCCGTCACCCGGTGGCGCCGTTCGCGATTGGCAGTCGGGCTGACCAGTGGAGCGCTGGCGCTGGGGTCGATCGCGGTGATGGTGATCATCGCCGATCCAGGCAATCCCACACCGGCGTACATGAACACCTTCGCGAGGGCACACACCTTGCTGATCGGTGCGGCAGCGGCGGCGATCACGGCCCGGCGACCCTCGCGGGCCGCGAGCGGCCTCGTCGGCGGCCGGGTAGCTCGACGGGCGTTCCCGTTCGCCGCCGCGGCTGCCGTCTGGCTGGTGCTCGCCTCGTCGCCGTCGTCAGCGTGGTTGTTCCGTTGGGGTTTCCCCACGTTTGCTGTAGCGATGGCCATCGTGGTGGTGGCTGTCGCCGATGGCGCGGCGATACGCGTGCTGGCGTCACCGCCGATGCGCTGGATCTCCGAACGCAGCTACGGGTTGTACCTGTGGCATTGGCCGGTGTTCTTGCTGCTCACCCCGACCCGTGCCGGTTTCGGAGGTGTGACGCTCGATGCCGTCCGCGTGCTGACTGCGGTGGCCGTGTCCGACGCGTCATACCGATGGGTCGAGACACCGATCAGGCGTGGGCGGATGCTCTCGGTTCGGTGGGTTCCCATCGGCGCCGCAGTCGCCGTGGCGAGCGTGATCGCGGTCGCGGTGATGACCGTGCCCACCCCGACTCGAGGCGAGGCCGCGTCGGTGGTGACCCTGCCGCCAGCGCCATCGAGTCAATCGATTGCCGATGCTGCTTCCGGCACGCCCGCCGCGAGCGGCTCACGATCGGTGACGGCCTCGGTGACGGCCTCGGTGACGGTACCGGTGTCGCCGAGCGCGTCGGATGAGTTCGCGGCGCGCACGCGCGCGACCAGCGTGGCTGCTTCCGGCGGGCCAACCGAGATCAGTCGTCGAACGCCGTCGTCGAACGCTGCGCCCGCCGCCACCCAACCCGACACCGCCAAACCCGGGACGACCCCGGCCAGCACCAGTTCCACCGTGGCCGAAGCGGTGCAGCCGACCCTCACGCTTCCGGTGCGGGTGCTCGTGGCGGGCGACAGCACCGCCCAGCATCTGGCCGAAGCAATGTTGCCGTTCGCAGCACAACACCCCAACGATGTGGTTGCCGGGAGCGCGGCCTTCCCCGGCTGCGGACTCACCGCAGCGCGCGACGGTCGACGCCACGGCTTCACCAACCAGCGCGGTGAGCATGAACTGATCGACCTCAGCGGATGCATCGATCAGTGGACGGCAATGCCTGGGCGGGTCTCCGGGCCCGAACAGATCGACGTGGTGCTCATCCAGATCGGACCGTGGGATGGCGCCGACATCTACCTTCCTGACGGTCGGGTGGTCTCGATTGCCGACCCCGAGGGGCATCGGCTCGTCGTCGAGGCGTACTCCTCGTTCGTTCAACAGATGCGCGACGCCGGGGCGATCGTGATCTGGGTGACGCCGGTCGACATCGAACTGCAGTGGGGGGCCGTCGACGACCCGATGAACGATCCCGCCCGATGGGCGAAGTTGCGGGCGATCATCGACGCGCTACCCGTCACCCAGATCGACCTCGCCGGCTGGCTCACGGCTGCCGGTCTCGACGGTCCCCTCGGTCGGCCCGACGGTGTCCACCTCACCGCCGACGCCGCCGACCGGTTCGTCCGCGAGGCCGTCGCTCCGGCGCTCGCGGCCCTCGCTACCCAACCTGCCTGACGGTCTCGGGAAGATCACACGATGAACGGTCCGAGCAGCGCAACGGTTCGTTCCAACGAGGCGGCGAGCTCTGCTTTGATCACATCGCTCACCTCCGGGTCGGCGAGGTCGGCGATCACCGGGCGGATCATGAACCCACCGCTGCGATCAACCCAGGTGGGGATCACCGCGGGCTGACCAACTGCCACCGAGCCGTCCGGATGGCGCTCGATGGCCACGGTCACCACGGCACCATCTTGACTACTCGCCGGCCAGGTGTCGCCCGTTGGCATGTTCGACAGGAAGTTGCCGAGCCCGAACACCACCCACCGGCCGTTCACCATCTCGATCGGTTGCAGGACGTGGGCATGGTGCCCGACGATCAGATCGATCGCGCCCGATGCGGTGAGCGCTGCCGCCACATCGCGCTGGAACGTGGACGGCACAGCGGAGCGCTCGACCCCCCAGTGCAAGCTGACGATGACCGCATCGGCACCTCGCGCCCGGGCGTCGATCGCATCGGCAACGATCCGTTCCGGGTCGATCAGATTCGACCGCCACCAGTCCTCGGGCGCCAGCCGCAAACCGTTGAAGCTCCAGGTGTACGACAGGTGCGCCACGCCAATCCCGTTGACCGTCACGACCGCGGCGACGGACTCCTCGGGCCAACGGGCCATGCCCACCTGCGCGACTCCAACCGATTCGAGCGCTCCGACCGTGGCCTCGATACCGCCCACGCCGCGATCGAGGCTGTGGTTGCTTGCCGTACTGCACCGGTCGTAGCCGGCTGCGGCGATTCCATTTGCGATCTCGGCCGGGATGCCGTAGAGCGGCGCGGTGCTCAGCGGCTCACCCGGAGGGGCAACGGGCGTTTCGAGGTGACACACGGCGAGATCTGCGGCGCTGATCGCGGGAGCGATTCGAGCGAACATCGGGGCGAAGTCGAATGCCACCCCGCCGCCGTTGATCCACGCCTGTTGCACGATCGGGCTGTGCACCAGCGTGTCACCGGTGAACGCCAGCGTCGCCCGCCGGGGCTGCGTCCTGGCCGACCGGCGCGCCGCCTGCAGCACCCCTCGCCCGACCGAAGCGGGTATCGCGACTGATGGCACCGCAACGTTGCGTTCTGGCGGAGTTCGCATCGTCACTGCGACCCGGGTGACCGGGCCGACGGATGGAATCTGTCCGTCAACCTTGACGATGTGAATCGGAGCCGGTGGGGCCGCGGAGGCTGCATCTGCACACCCCACCGCACCCAGGGCCACACACGCGGCCAGGACCATACCGTGCGTTCGCAACAACAGCCTCCCAGCTCGCCGCCAACGACGTGGCGGCGACACAGCAACTCGTAGCGCACGACATCGCCGAACAGCGGTTGCTCGCCGCGGTCGACCACGGTGTCGCCGACAACGATCGTCTCGCCCTGATAGGTGATCTCGCCATTGACCACGCGGGCGTTGTGGGTGGCCCGCATCCCGCACCAGCACCGCGCCTCGACCTGCATCGGCATCCGCTCGTCGGCCACCTCGAGCATTCGCTTGGTGCCTTCGAACAGGATGCCCCGGAAGTCGGTGATGAGCCCGAACGCGAACACGTCGACCGAGAGCTCGTCAACCACCCGCGCCAGCTGATCGCACTGCTCGGTCGTGTAGAACTGGACTTCATCACACACCAAGTAATGGATTGGCCAGTGATCGAGCGCCAACTTGTGCAGATCCAGGGTGGGCACCACCTCGATTGCCTCGGCCGCAACCCCAAGGCGACTCGTCACCTGGGCACCCTCGCGATCGAGGGTGGTCAACAGCAGCCCGTACAGCTCGCGGCTGGCCAGGTTGTGGTGAATCTGCAACGCCATCGTGCTTTTGCCCGACCCCATGGTGCCGAAACTGAACCGCAGCGTGGCCATGCGAGGTGACCCTAACGGTTCGACGGGTATCGTCGACGGATGCGGCACTGGCGTTGGGCAGTGGTGATCGGAGGAGCGCTGGCGTTAGCCTCGCTGCCGATTCTCACCTCGCGTTGGCCGGTCGCCGAGCCGTCGATCACGGCCGCCGAGCTCACCACGCGGGTCATCGCGTCGGGTTCGCAACCCTTCGAAGGGCTGTACCAAACTCGCGGCGGGCTGCGCCTGCCCGACCTCGGTCGGCTCGACGACGAGGTGGCCCCACTCACAACGTCCACCAGAGTGCGGGTGTGGTACGGGGCACCCGATCGGTGGCGGGCCGACGAGTTGATGGTCGGAGCCGAACGTGGCGTGTACCGCCAGCCTGACGGCGTATGGCTCTGGGATTCGGGTACCCGGCGTATCGTGTACTCCCCCCGCAGCGGCCCCGAACCGTTACGCATCCCCCGCCTGATGGACCTCTCTCCGGCCGAGCTCGGCCGACGCCTGCTGAACGCCAGCGAGAGCGAAACCATCGTCTCGATTGATGCCCGCCGCGTGGCCGGCCACGTCGGTGCCGGCCTGCGGATCACGCCGATCGCGCCCCAGTCGACGATCTCATCGGTCGAGCTGTGGGCCGACCCCGACTCGGGCGTGGTGCTCGAAGTTCGCATCAACACCGGCGGCACGGCGCCTGCGTTCGAAGCGTCGTTCAC
>JANOKQ010000129.1:0-11609 GCA_031419375.1 Acidimicrobiaceae bacterium | reverse complement strand
ATGGCCATGCAACTGCGGCACTGGTTGTGGAAGGCGATGCGCAGGCGGACGAGCTCGACGAGGCGGTCGTCGAGCTGGCGGTTGCGCTTGAGCGCTCCGGTGAAGGCGATCAGTCCCTTGGCCAGCTCCGGCCGGTGGGCGAAGTAGCGCATCAACCCGTTCTCCAGCGGGGTGCGCTCCTCGGGGCGGATCATCGCCCGCAGCTCCGGATCCCAGTCCTCGGGTTCAATCTTGCCCAGTCGCGTCATCGCCCCTCCTCGTCCCGTCAAGTATGAACGGTCCACTGGTGCGCCAGCGTGTCGGGTGGCCGCGCGATGCCGGCGTTGATCGCGGTTAGATCCGCCCACAGTGCTGAGACGGGGAGCGCCCAGATGCGTTGGCCGAACGGCACCACGCGATTGCCGAGGTAGACGACGACGACCGCAGTGAGCCGGTCACCAAGCCGGTCGCGGAGAACGTGGAGGTGCTTCACGTCGCCGGGGAAGCGTCAGCGCAGCTCGCGCAGGGGCCGGTGTTGGTGCTCGGCGCGTTGGATGACGACGTAGGCGTCGGTCGTGGGCCAAGCGGCGCCGAGCGCGGCGCCGGCGCCCCCTGCTGGCTGCCGAGGTCGATGGGGAGCACCGGGCCAACGCCGGCGTCGGTTGTGCACCACACGCGCTCGTCGACTCCGGGGGCACCATCCGCTGCACGACCAGTGGATCGGCGTCGTCGCCGAAGGCGGCGACCTCTGCCGGGGCACGGCGATCACAGCCAGCCAGACGTCGTCCTCGATGTCGCCGATCGACGCATAGGCGCGAACACCGCCGCCCGCCGCCCGCCGCCCGCCGCCCGCCGCCCGCCGGTTGACGGGGAAGACCGGGCCGACGAACCCGGCCGCCGTCGTCCGCCACGGCTCGCGGCCGACGCTGCCCTCCCGGTCCGAGGCACCGATCACGGCGATCGAGCGGGGCAGCAGCAGGCGGGCGACCGCCGGCTGTCGGCGCGGTGCTCGCGCTGCTCGACCGAATCGACGAAGTTCGGCGTGTCCACGAGCGGGAACTCGAGTTCGGTGACGCCGCTGTCGTAGCTGCGTTCGATCGGCCAACCGGCGCGCCCGAAGACGCGCAGCATCGCCCGGTTCGCGGAGAGAACTTCGGCGGTGAACGCAGTGATGCCGTTCGACCTGGCGATGGCGGGGAGGTGTTCGAGGAAAAGCGAGGCGATGCCCCGGCCCTGGTGTGCGTCGTCGACCATGAAAGCGACGTCGGCCTCGGGGCGTCCCGGCCGTCCGGACAGGGTGGGTTCGCCGGAACGATGAGACCGAAACCTAGGACAGGTCGAACAGGTCGCGCACGGCGGCGGCGTTGCGCTCGCCCTGCGGGGTACCGGCATCGTCTTTCAGGCGCACCGACGGTTGATGCAACAACTTGGCGACGATGCCCTTGGTGAGCGCCTGGACGGCTGCGCGCTCGGCCGGCCCGAGGGCGGCGAGCTTGGCGGCGAACCGGTCGAGCTCGGCCCGGCGGATCTTGTCGGCCCGGTCGTGCAACGCCGACACCAGCGGTGCTGCTTGGCGGGCCGTCGCCTCGATCTCGAAGCGCTCGACCTCGTCACGCACGATCGCCCGCACGTGCTCGGATTCGTGGCGGCGTTTCTCGATGCCCTTGGCCGCCCAGTCGCGAAGATCGTCGAGATCGAACAGCGTCACCGTCGCCAACTCGGCGACATTGGCGTGAACGTTGCGCGGTACGGCAATGTCGACGATCGACAACGGCGCCGCCGAGCCGGAACGGCTGGTGCGCACCAGATCGGAATCGACCACGATCGAGCCCGCGCGGCTGCAGGTGACCAGTACGTCTGTCAGGCCGAGGGCTGCACCGAGATCGGCATAGGGCGCTACGGAACCTCCGACGCGCCCGGCCAGGTCGATCGCCCGCTCATGGGTGCGGTTGACCACGGTGATGTCGGTGGCCCCGGCACTGACCAGTGCCGCAGCGACCCCCTCACCCATCTCGCCGGCACCGACGACAAGTACCCGGCGGCCGATGAGGGTGCCCAGGTGTTCGCTCACCATGTCGACCGCGGCGCTGCTGACCGACGCCGTCGAACGGCTGATCCCGGTCTCGGTGCGGGCCCGCTTGCCGGTTTCGATGGCGTGCCGGAACAACAGGTTCAGCGTGGCTCGTGCGCCGCCCTCGGACTGGGCCAGCTCCCATGCGCCGCGGACCTGGCCGAGGATCTCGCTTTCGCCGAGCACCGCCGAATCGAGCCCGGCAGCGACTTCGAACAGATGCGTGATCGCGGCCGAGTCGTGCTGGCTGTACAGGTGCGGGTGAAGCTCGTCGGGATGGAGGTTGCCGACCTCGCAGAAAAAGTCGCGGATGTCGGCATACGCACCGTGGAACCGCTCGGCGACCGCGTACACCTCGGTGCGGTTGCAGGTGCTGAGCACCACCGCTTCGCTGACGTTGACCCGTGAAACGAGGCCGCCGATCGCCTTGGCGAGCTCGTTCGGGGCCACGGCGACGCGTTCAAGCAGCGACAGCGGACTTGTCCGGTGATTGACTCCGATGACGACGATCGACATACGCGACCGACCTTACGCGCTCGCCGGCCGGGTTGTCGCAGCGCCCCCCACGGACCGCAACGCGTTCGAGGCCTTGCGCTGTTCGTGGTAGCTGAGGATCTGTAACTCGACGGCGAGATCGACCTTGCGTACCTCGATCGAGCGAGGCACCGACAGCACCACGGGAGCGAAGTTCATGATGCTGGTCACCCCGACGCGCACCAGACGTTCGGCGGCATCCTGCGCTGCGGCCGATGGGGTGGCGATGACACCGATGTTGACGTGCTTGGCCTGAACGATCTGGGCGAGCTCGTCGATGTGGCGGACCCGCACGCCGCCGAGCACGGAGCCGACCTTGGCCGGATCGACGTCGACGATGCCGGCCACCGGGAAACCGCGTTCGCCGAAGCCGCCGTAGCCGGCGAGGGCCTGACCGAGGTTGCCGGCACCGACGATGACAACCGGCCAGTCGTGGGTCAGGCCAAGCTCACGGCGGATCTGGTAGACGAGGTACGACACCTCGTAGCCGACACCGCGGGTGCCGTAGCTGCCGAGGTAGCTCAGGTCCTTGCGGACCTTGGCGGCGTTGACCCCACCGAGCTCGGCAAGGCGATCCGACGAGATGTTGTCGATCGCGAGGTCGGCCTGTTCGGTCAGGATTCGCAGATACACGGGCAGGCGCTCGACCGTGGCTTCGGGGATCCGACGACGCTGACGTTCAGACGGCATACGTCATCACGCTAGGCGCTCGTGCACGCGTTCACAAAGCGGGTGGGGAATCGCCGGTGTCAGGAGAGCGAGCGGCGCAGCAACTTGCCGCTCAGGTTGCGCGGCAGTTCATCGACGAACAGCACCTTCGTGGGGGCCTTGTACCGAGCAAGGTGATCGCAGCACCACGCGATCAACTGGTCTTCGTCGAGATGCACACCGGGTAGCGGCACCACGAAGGCCTTGACCGCCTCGCCCGAATGCGGATGGGGAACGCCGATCACGCCGACCTCGCCGACCCCGGGATGCTCGGCCAAAACCTCTTCCACCTCGGCCGGGTACACGTTGAACCCGCTGACGATGATGAGGTCTTTGGCTCGATCGACGAGGTGGAGGTATCCGTCGGCGTCCACCGTGGCGATGTCTCCGGTGCGCAGCCAACCATCGGTCGTGAGTACCCGCGCCGTCTGCTCGGGATCGTCGAGGTAACCGAGGAACACGTTGGGGCCGCGAACCCAGATCTCGCCGGGGTCGCCGTCGAGCGCGTCGTCGCCCGATTCGTCAACGAGGCGAACGTCGATGCCTCGCAGCACCTTGCCGACCGAACCGAACCTGGCCGGCATTCCAGCAGAACTGGTGACCACCGGTGAAGCCTCGGTCAGCCCATAGCCCTCGGACAGCTCCAGACCGAACCGTTCCGCCAGGCGCCGCATCGCCGCCTCGGGCATCCTCGCCGCCCCGGTGAGTGCCAGGCGCACACTTGCAAAGCTGTCCGCCGGCGCGTCGTCCATGTGGCTGAACGCGATCCACAGCGGGGGAGCGCCCGGCAGCACGGTGACGCCCCGCTCGCGGATGGTGTCGAGGGCGGTCGAGGGATCGAACCGCTGAACGAGTACGAGGGTGGCACCACGTTCCAAGGTGAGGCCGAGCACCACGTTGAGGCCGAAGATGTGGAACATCGGCAACACGCCGTAGACCACGTCGCCGGGGCCGATCCGCTCGGTGGCCGATTCGCCCTGGGCGAGGTTGGACAACAGGTTTCCGTGGCTGAGCATCGCTGCTCGCGGCGAGCCGGCCGTACCGCTGGTGAACATCAGCACCGCGACATGGTCGTCGGCAACTTCGACGATGTCGACCTCGGCGGCATCGAGCAGTGCCGCCATCGACACCGCCCCGTCGAGGTCGTCGCCCTCGGTGCACACGACGGTCACCAACGCCGGGACGGCACCGCGATCGACACCACGCCACGCCTGTTTGGCAGCCGGTTCGACGACGACGCACACGGCCTTCACCGTGGCCAACTCGCGTTCGATCTCGGCGGCAGGGCTGGTCGGATTCAAGGGCACGGCGACGGCACCGAGACCGATGATCGCGAGGTACGAGTCCACGAAGTAGCGGCCATTGCCGCACAGCAGCGCCACCGCGTCGCCGGGACCGACGCCGTGGGCCCGCAGGCCACCGCGCAGGTGGGCAACCTGGTCGCGAAGTGCGCCGTAGGTGGTGGTCCGGCCGCGGCTGATGAGCGCAGCCCGGTCAGCGTCGTGGTCGTCGATGAGCTGAGCGAGATTCACGGCGTCCCCCTGTCTGCCCACGCGTGAATGACGGATGCTAGCTGGGGCGTCCGCACGTCGGCGGCACTGCGCGGCCCGCGAGCTGCCGGTTGTCGAGAAAGCCACCGTGGCGGTGCATTTCTCGACAACCGGTGACTCCACACCCCCGGTCCCGCTGCCGGTCCATCCGACCGCTGACCGGTTTGCTCGGGTATCGGCTAGCTGGGGGCGTGGGTCCTTCGCCTGGCTACAGCCGCAACAGGGCCACCAGGCTTGAGGCGAGGATGGCCAACAACAGCAGGGCAAGTGTCAGCGTGGTGGCCGGTCGCACGTTGTCAGACTCTACTGGCCGGCGCCTGGCTCTATTGGTCGGCGCCAGGCTCTATTGGTCGGCGCCAGCGCTGGGCCGCCGGAGTCCAGGGCTGGCGACCGCCGTGGTGATGGAGGCGGGTGGGGTGCCGCTATCGCCGATCGCTTCGATGGCCACCTGGCTGCCGGCTCCGAGGCCGAGTTCGTCGGCGGCCGACCGCCGATCAAGGACGAGGGCGAACAAGCCGTGCGGGTCGAGCACCAATCCAACGGCACCGGCCCCTACCTCGGCAAACGTGCGTTGCAGGGACGCGATGCGCACCATTGGTTCACCAGTCTGCGTGCCGTTGGCCGCCTCGCCGGTCACGATCCGGACACGGTCGCCGGTGGTCCTTACCCACGCGTCCAGGTCGTCGGGGCCGACGTTCAGCTGGCAGTTGCCGAAGCGGTCGACCCACAGCACTTCACACACGATCGCGCCGCCGTCTTCACGCGGCAACGGAACCACACCGGGCATCAACGCCTCGGCGTCGATCACGTCGCCGAGTTCGGCCAGGTCGACCCCGTTGCACAGATGCGCGGCGACCGGGGCAAACACGTCCCGCCCCGCCGAGGTGAAGCCCGGGGAACCGAGGTGGAAGTCGGCGTTGGACAAGATGACGGTGCGGCCGGACCCGCCAGCCATCGACACCGCCGGGGCGAGCAGGCCGTTGTCCGGCCCAACGATCACCCCGGCACCATCGGCGACTTCGACGGCAATCGCCCTCCGACTCGTGCCGACAGCCGGATCGACGATTGCCAACACCACCCCTGTGGGAACGAAACCGATCGCCCTGGCCAACGCGAGGCTGCCGGCGCGCACGTCGAAGGGTGGGATCGAGTGAGTGAGATCGACCACGTGGGCGTGGGGGGCGAGGTCGCGAATCACCGCTCGGACCACTCCCGCCGATTCGTCGTCGGTGCCGTAATCGGACAGGAACGAGATCGTGTCGTAGCGGCGGCCCATCGCCAGCACGCTAGCGGCGTGCGTAAAAACGAAGCGGGCTGGTGCCAACCCCCCGCTGGCACCAGCCCGTTCGGCGCAGCCCTTGCGGGGCGCGACTCCGGTTGAAGAATCAGCCGGCGGTCGTATCGACCGGAGCGAAGGTTAGGCGACCTTGGCCGGTGAGAAAAGAGTCACACCAAACTTTTCCGAAAATGTTCACGAGGGACGGCCAGGTGTGGTATAGCCCAATTGGGGGGGTGGACATCTGAGTCTGAGGTCGGCGCGTATTCAAGGATCGAGCAGCCTGGTCAGGCGCGTAGTTCGCGGCTGCGCGCGGTCGCGGCCATCACCGCATCGAGCATCGCCGCCCGCACGCCGTGCGTTTCGAGGGCGTACAAGCCGGCCGCGGTGGTACCCCCTGGCGAGGTGACCATCGCCCGGAGCTGTGCGGGGTCGCCGCGCTCGGCAAGCAGCGCCGCGGAGCCGACCAGCAACTGTACGACCAGGCCCTCCGCCACGGGGCGGGGCAACCCGGCAAGAACGCCGGCGTCGATCAGCGCTTCCGCGATCAAGAACACGTACGCCGGCCCCGAGCCGGCCAGCCCGGTGACCGCGTCGAGCTGGTACTCGGGTACCCGCACCACGGTGCCGACCGCGCTGAGGATCCCCTCCGCCCAGGCCATGTCGTCGTCGCTCGCCGAAGGTGACCCTGCGATCGCCGCAGCCCCCTGGCCGACCAGCGCCGGCGTGTTGGGCATCGAGCGCACCACCGCCACGCCCGGTCCCGCCGCGGCCTCCAACTGGGCGACCGACACCCCGGCAGCGATCGAAAGCACCCGTTGTGCCCCGGCGGCGACGGCGGCGGCCACCGCGGCGTCGACATCGCCAGGCTTCACCGCGATCACCGCGGCAACACACGGCGGCACCGACGCCGCGACCACCACGCCGGGGAACTGGGCGGAAACGACGGCTCGTCGCTCGGCCGACACCTCGACGACCGCCAGCTCGGCGGGCACGCACCAGTCGTTCGCCAACAGCCCTCCGAGGAGTGCCGCACCCATGTTGCCGCCACCGATCAGGGCAAGTCGTGAAACCATCGGCACAGACTACGACTCGGTAGGTGACTCGGCAGGTGAGCGGCGACTCTTCCCCGATCTCGCCGCTCACCAGCCGTGCCACTGAACGGCAGCGGCCAGTGCGGTTCGGAAACACAACCGCTGCGCACCGCGGACGAGATCAGCGGACCAGATCAGCTGGCGAAATCAGCTGGCGGGTTCGGCTTCGGCGGCGAACCTCGTGGCGTAGCCGAGGCGGATCAGCTCGGGGAACGAATCGTCGACGTATGCGTACAGTGATCCGATCACCCGGTCGAGCTCGGCCTCGTTGAGCGCGGCGATGGGCAGTTCGCCACGCACGAAGATCGCGTCTTCCACACCGATCGCGAAGTGGGCGCCGACGAGGCGTTCATTGCGCCGCAGGGCGAACTCATAGACGGCCGCCACGTTTTCCTGGGGCGCAGGCATCACGTATGCCTCGTACCGCAGCGTCCGCTGGCGCAGCGCGAGCCAGATCGTGATGTGCTCTTTGTGCTCGCCGCGAAGGCGCACGTACCAGCGCAGCTCGCCGGGATTGCCACGGTCCACGGTTTCGACTGCCTCGTTGGACACCTGCAATCCGTGCAGCCAACCGTCGATGCGCTGCTCGATCGAGCGCAGCGATGCATCGTCGTGGATGTCGGTCATCGGCGCATCACCAGGTCATGCGCAGGCGACGAGCTCGTGTACGGCGAGGTCGCTGTAGACACGGCGCAGACGCGCTGCGGCCAAGCTCCAGCGGTAGCGCTGGGCGCGCATCGCCCCGCGTTCACCCATCCGCTTGGCGAGTGCCGGGTCGGCCAGCAGGGTGTCGACGTACGCGGCGAACTGTGCTGGATCGCGATCGGGAACGAGAAAACCGGAATCGCCGTGGTCGACCAGGGTGAGCAACCCACCGACACCGCTGGCCACGACCGCCACGCCGCACGCCGACGCCTCGAGCGCCACCAGCCCGAAGCTTTCGCTGCGGCTGGGCACCAGCACCACTGAGGCAGCCCGGTAGTACGTGCTGAGGATGTGATGGGGCTGCGGGGGGACGAAGCGCACACGTTCGGCAACGCCGAGTTCGTCGATGAGGCGGTGCAGGCGCTCGATCTCGCTGTCACCTTCCAAGCCGCTGGCACCGCCGACGATCACCAACATTGCGTCGGATCTGCGCAGCGCAGCGAGGGCACGCACTGCGACATCGGGGCCCTTCAACGGCTGGATCCGCCCAACGAACAACAGCACCGGCACGTCGGCGGGGAGTTCGAGCGCGGCCCGCGCTCCGGCACGTTCGCCGGGCGCGAAGAACGCGTGTTCCACACCCGGGGCGACCACTTCGATCCGGCCAGGGGGGGTGCCGAAGATGCGCCGGAACTGGCGTTCCTCCTCGGTGCAGCTCACGCAGATGACGTCCGCGCAGCCGATGATCTGTGCTTCGGCTTCCTCGCGCCACGCCGGTTCGAAATCGCCGCCTTCCGCTTTCACCTTGGCAAGCGTGTGGAACGTGCTGACGAATGGCAGATCGAGGTCGTGTTTCAGGCGGTGTGCCACCAGGCCACTCAGCCAGTAGTTGGCATGCAGAACCTCGGCGGGGAAGGCGCCATTGAGGTGGGCGCGGACGCCACTGGTGAACTCATCGATCACGAAGGGCAGGTCGTGCTTGCTCATCCGGTGGTGGCCGGCCGGTACGTGGATCACCCGGTGGCCCGGCTCGACCTGCACGATCTCGGGCAGGCTGGGATCGGCGGCCCGGGTGTAGGTGGTGCAATCGATGCCACCTTGGGCGAGCGACGACACCAGTTCGCGGACGTACACGTTCATGCCGCCCCCGTCGCCCGAACCCGGCTGGATCAGCGGTGAGGTATGAAGTGAGATGACTGCCAGACGCTGCACAACAGGTCGAACGTTACCCAAGTCACACTGATTCCCGCTCAGTCCGAGCGGGCCTGTCCCGGTGTGCCCGTGGCGACGAAGCTTTCGTACACCTGTAACAACGCACCGCGCTGTTCAGGAGTCAGCAATGGGTCGCTGGCGATGGCGTCGCGCACGCTCACGAAGTGATCCGGGTCGTCGGCCAGGAACCCGGCCCGCACGAACAGGGTTTCGGCACTGATCTGCAGGGCTTTGGCGATCTGCTGCAAGATGTCGGCGCTCGGGTTGCGCAAGCCGCGCTCGATCTGGGAGAGATAGGGGTTGCTCACCCCGGCCAGCTCGGCCAGGCGGCGCACGCTCATCCGCGCCGATTCACGCTGGCCCTTGATGAACTCGCCGACACCGGCAATGCGCTTGTCGAGATCGTCCCGCACGGTTTGTCGGCCGCTCAGTCGTCGGCGAGGAGGCCTTCGACGTCGGCCTCACCGTCGCGGTAGCGACGGACGAGCTCGGCACTCAAGCTGTCGATGCGGGCGAACAACGCCTGGCGCTCGCTGGAACGCGCTTTTTCGAAGATCCGCAGCTCGGTTCGCAAGGCGAACAGACCATTCGCGTCGAGGGTGGGTAGATCGGAGCCGCCGGCCCGGTTCCACATTGCCTCCAGCTCGAGCGCGAGCGGGTGATCGCTGGCGTCCTCGGCGGGACGCGGCGGCCGGGCCGGGCCGCCGGTGAGGTGCGATCCCAGGATCACGGGTAGTTCGCTGGTGATCACCGACGGGGTGGCCGACCGGTCGCGCCGACTGATCTCGGCTTCGAGCAGGTCGAGGCGGGCCTGGGCCAGGCGACGCACGTACGACACCGCGTCGTCATCGCGTTGCAGCGAGCCGCGTAGGGCGCGCAGCTCGTCGAGCGGCAACAGCGTGGGATCGAGATCGGTCACTGACATCCTCCACTGACTGGCGGGAGAACCGCCACTTCGTCGGTGTCGGCCACCGACTCGAATCGTTCTGCTGCGTCACCATTGACCCAGACCCGACAGGTTGCCAGGATCGAGGCGAAGTTTGCGCCATACCGCTGTACGGCGGTATCGAGCACCTCGCCGACCGTCGCCCCGGCGATCACCACACTCCCCGTACCAGCGGCCTCGCGGGCCGACGCGAACAACCGGAGCACAGCCACGAGTGGATCGTACCCGCGTCACCCAGCGATACCCTCCCGACCAATGGGCACCCCGTTAGCCACACCGCTGAGCATCCCGAAATCAGTTCCCGACAGTGCCACGCGCCTGCTCGTGGTCCGTCACGGTGAGAGCGACTGGAATGCGTCCGGACGCTGGCAGGGGCGTGCCGACGTGCCGTTGAACCGGGCCGGAATGCTGCAAGCGGCCGGAGCCGCCGAGGTGCTCGGCATGTTCGATGCGATCTGGTCGAGCCATCTGCAGCGGGCTGCGCTCACCGCACAGATCATCGCCGAGTTACTCGGCGTCGGCCCGGTCGAGATCGACCATCGCCTGTGCGAAAACGATGTCGGTCCGTGGGAGGGACTCGACCGTGGCGCGGTGGAATCGGGGTGGCCTGGCTTTCTGGCCGATCGACGGCGGCCTGATGGTTTCGAGTCGTACGAGGAAGCCGCCGACAGGATGAGCGATGCGTTGCTGGACATCGCTGCGCAGCACCCCGGCGGCGAGGTGCTGGTGGTGAGCCACGGCGGGGTCATGGGGGCGCTGCGGCGGCGCCTCGGGGGCCCTGACGAACGATTCCCCAACCTCGGTGGCGGATGGATCATCGCCCAGCTAGGTGCTGAGCCGGAACATCACCGCCTTGTGCTCGGTGATCGGGTCTCGCTGTCGGCACCCGAACACGAACAGCCGCCCGCAGCGGTGTCGGAGATCTTGTGATGCACGGGTCGCCGTGAACGAAGGTGAGCAATCACGCCTGGACTTCGATGGCCCCGGTCTGGCGGGTCCAGCCGGTCTGGCTGGTACGGCCGGCGCGGGTACGAACGGCGCGGGTACGAACGGCGCGGCGGACTTCGATGTCGTGGTCAAACGTTCGGCGAAACGTCGGCGCACCGTTGGGGCGCAGCTTGTTGGCAACACCTTGACCGTGGCGATTCCGTCGTGGATGAGCGGTGCCGAGGAGCGCCACTGGGTGGAGGTGATGAGCGCCCGGTTCGCCCGCAAACGCTCAGCCGAACGGGTCGACCTTGCCGAGCGCTCCGCGACGCTGGCACGGAGGTTGGACCTGGCTCGACCTGGGGAGATCCGGTGGTCCGACGACATGACCACCCGGTGGGGGTCGTGCACGCCAGCGACGCAGACGATCCGAATCTCCACGCGCATTGCTGCGTTCCCCGACTGGGTGATCGACTACGTGATCGTGCACGAACTGGTGCATCTGCGCATCGTCGGCCACGGCAACGACTTCTGGGCGACCGTGCACCGCTATCCCAAAGCGGAACGGGCGATCGGCTATCTGATCGCCAAGTCGGGCGACGACGAGTAGGCCCGGCGCGTCAGGTCTGGCGCACCGTGTCTGAATTAGTGCGCGTGCGGTCTGTGG
>JANOKQ010000128.1:0-4863 GCA_031419375.1 Acidimicrobiaceae bacterium | reverse complement strand
TCGGGCCAGATCGGCGAGCGCCGAGCGCAGCTCGGGCGAGGCCGATTCGTCGGGCTGCCTCGTGCTCGCGACCACCAGGACCCGCGCATCTGACGCAACGCGAACCACGTGGCGGAGGAGTTGGAGGGCAGTGGGCTCGGCCCAGTGCAAGTCGTCGAGCAGCAGCACGAGCGGCCTTCGCTCTGCGGTCCGGCGGATGACGTCGGCCACTGCCTCGAAGAGCAGGAACCTGGCCGTTGCGTCGTCGGCGCCGAACGGACCGTTTCGGCTGTGCGGACCGTGCGGGCCGACCCGGCGGGCAAAGGCCGGCGTCATGAGGGCCAGGACGCGGTCATGGGCCTCGGCGTGCGCCAGTACGAGCCCGTCGTCAGCCTCGGTGACCAGCCGATCGACGACGGTCCGGAAGGGCTGCAGCGGCACGCTCACCGCCTCGTCGCAGCGGGCCGGCACCACCATGGCGGACGAGTGCACGGACTCGGCGAACGCCCGAAGCAACGACGTCTTACCGATACCAGCGTCGCCGACCACCACCACGGACCCGAGTCGGCACTGGGCGGTCACGTCGGCGAGCGAACCGACGAGTTTCGCGAGCTCTGCCTGTCGTCCGATCAGGGCCGCCGCGACCGGCGGGCGCGACGGCGCACCATGGACCGCAACACCTTGGACAGGGCGTGCAGGTGCATCGCGGCCGTCCCAGCCGCCGGCCACCCGACGTTCGATGTGCTGCAGTTCGTGGGAGGGCTCGATTCCGCTCTCCTCCACGAGCGTCGTCCGGTACTCGTGGTACGTCTGGAGTGCTTCTCGTGTGCGCCCGCCGGCGGCGAGCGCACGGACGAGCAGGCCGCGAGGAATGTCTCGCCACGGGTTGGTGCCGATGAGGGCGCGGAGCTCGGCCACCGCCTCGCCGATGCGTCCCGACTCGAGCAGGGCCTCCGCCCAATTCTCCATCGCCATGGTGTGGAGTTCGGCGAGGCGCGCTTCCTCGGGTGCCGCCCACGGTTCGGTGGCGAACTCCGCGAAAGGAGCGCCGCGCCAGTCGCCGAGCGCAGCCTCGAGCGACGGGAGGTCGCAACCGGCAGCCGAGAGTGCAGCCACAGCGAGCGCGGCGTCAGTGTCGAGGTCAAGGCAATAGCCCATGGGACCGGTGGAGATGGCGTCGGCCCCGAGCAGCCGGCGGAGACGGGAGATCGAGACGCGCAGCGCACCGGTTGTGAGCCCGGCGATCTCCGCGAGCGTCTCGGCTCGTACCGGGCGCCGGGGGGTGATGGCGAGCGCGGCGAGGATGCGTCGCTGCGTGACACTCCCGGGGTCGACCGTGGTGCCGTCGGGCCAGACCACCTGTATGGGGCCGAGGACCCGAACGCGCACCTCGCTTCCGCCCATCGGGCCGACGCTAGCGCAGCCCGCGCGACGCGACTGCGTGGACCACTGCGGGGTGACGCGCAAGTGACGCGCCGCTGAAACGTGGCCGGCGGAAGATGTGAGCTACCCTCTAGGGCCGGAGGCCCCATGTCCCTTCCATCGACGATCAACCCTGCGGCCGTGGCGGCGATGACCTCGTCGCGTCCGGTCGGGCACGGGGCGGTGCGGGCCTACGACTGGCTCGTCCATCACACGATGCACCGTTCCGCCAAGGAGGCAGTGCGCGACCTGGGCACCGGGCGCAGCTTCACCTACGCCGACCTCGATCGCCGCGCCGACGCGATGGCAGCATATTTGCGGTCGATCGGCGTCGGGCGCGGCGACCGGGTCGGGGTGCTCGCCCACAACGGTGTCGAGTACTTCGACATCCAGTTCGCCTGCGCCCGGACGGGTTCGATCTGCGTGTTGTTGAACTGGCGCCTCACGGTCGCCGAGCTCGAGTACATCCTCAACGACAGCTCACCGGCACTTCTGGTGCATGACTCCGCCTTCAGCGAGTCGGCCGTCGAACTGCAGCACCTCTGCGGCATCGACACGCTGCTCTGCATCGACTCAAACGGCGAGACGAATCCGTACGAGCAAGCGCTGGCCGGCTTCGATGGGCAGGACGGCGGACGCGAAGAGCTCACCCACGACGACGTGATCTCGATCATGTACACCTCGGGCACCACCGGTCACCCGAAGGGGGCGATGATCACTCACGGGATGAACTTCTGGAATGCGGTCAACCTCGGCATCCCCGGCGGTATCGGCCTCGACACGGTGAGCTTGTGCGTGCTCCCGCTGTTCCACACCGGAGGCTTGAACTGCTACTCGAACCCGACACTGCACGCCGGTGGCACCGTGGTGGTCATGAAGGTGTTCGACCCGGGCGAAGCGCTTCGAGTGCTGGGCGATCCCCTGCAGGGCATCACCCATTTCTTCGCCGTCCCGGCGCCGTATCAGTTCATGATGCAGCACTCAGAGTTCGGGCAGACCGACCTGTCGCGTCTGCGCATCGCTGGAGTCGGTGGCGCGCCGTGTGCGCTCACGATCATGGAGGCGTGGGCGGGTCGCGGCGTGTTGATGTTGCAGGGCTTCGGGATGACCGAGACGAGCCCGGCGTGCATCTTCCTCGACCCGGGTGAGGCGCTGCGCAAGATCGGCTCCACCGGCAAGGCGCTGCTGCACACCGAGATGTGCATCGTCAACGAGGCGGGTGACGATTGCGGACCGAACGAGATCGGAGAACTGTGGGTCGCCGGGCCGAACATCACGCCCGGCTACTGGAATCGGCCCGACGCAACCGCAGCAGCGTTCGAGGGGCGCTGGCTGAAAACCGGCGACGCGGCCCGCACCGACGACGAGGGATTCGTCTACATCGTCGACCGGTGGAAGGACATGTACATCTCGGGAGGCGAGAACGTCTACCCGGCCGAGATCGAGAACGTCCTGTACCAACTACCCGAAGTGGCCGAAGCAGCGATCATCGGTGTGCCGAGCGACAAGTGGGGCGAGGTCGGCCTGGCCGTGCTCGCGCTCAAGCCCGGTGCCACCATCGATCGGGCAACCGTGGTCGAGCACTGCGTCAGCCGACTCGCGAAGTTCAAGATCCCCAACGACATCGCCATCGTCGACGCCTTGCCGCGCAACGCGACAGGGAAGGTGCTCAAGCGTGAGTTACGCACGCAGTTCATAGGTGCCGATGCACCGAGGATCTCGTGACCACCGTCGCCACGTCGGCCCGAAGCATCACCGCGGAGGCCGCCGCCGCCCTCGTCAATTCCGGCGACTGGCTCGACTACGGTGCCGTGCTGGCTCAGCCGGACGCTTTCGACAAGGCGCTCGCCGACCGGATCGGCGACCTCGACAACGTGAGCATTCGCGGGTGTTTGAGCACGCGGCCGCGTGCGGTCGTCGAGGCCGATCCCGGGCGTGGGCACGTCGCGTTCTTCAACTGGCACCTCGGCGGCTACGACCGCAAGCAGAGCGACGCCGGATTGCAGAACTACATCCCGTGCAACCTCGGGGAGATCCCCGACTACTACCGACGCTTCATCGATCCACCGGACGTGATGGTGATCAAGACATGCCCGGTCGACGCCGGTGGATACTTCAACTTCAGTGCTGCGAACCTCTGGCACGGCGCAGTCGCCTCACGGGCGAAGATCGTCATCGTCGAGATCGACCCGGCGCTTCCCTATGTCCATGGCATCGACAACGGGCTGCACATCAGCCAGGTCGACTACATCATCGACGGTGAGGGTCAGCCGTTGCCGGAACTGCCGAACCCTGCGCCGACCGATGCTGATCGTGCGGTCGCCAGACTTATCGCCGGTGAGATCGACGATGGCGCGTGCCTGCAAATCGGAATCGGCGCGATGCCGAACGCTGTGTGCTCGTTGCTCATGGAGAGCGGCGTCCGCAACCTCGGCGTCCACACCGAGATGCTCACCGACGGCATCATCGATCTGTACCGGGCCGGCGTCGTCACCGGCTCGGCGAAGACGCTGCATCCCGGCAAGATCGTGTGCAGCTTCGGGCTCGGTTCGAAGGCAACTTACGACGCGATCCACGACAATCCTGACATCTCGTGCCAACCCGTCGACATGACGAACCTGCCGCATGTGATCATCCAGAACGATCGACTGACGGCGATCAACAACACGACCCAGATGGATCTGCAGGGCCAAGCCGCGAGCGAGTCGAACGGTCATCGCCACATCAGCGGCAGCGGAGGTCAACTCCAGTTCATTCGTGGGGCGTACGCGTCGAACGGCGGGAAGTCGTTCCTGTGCATGTCGTCAACCTATGAGCGCAACGGCGATCGACGCAGCCGAGTGGTGCTGAACCTGACGCCCGGGAACATCGTCACCGCACCGCGCAGCGACATGATGTTCGTGGTCACGGAGTTCGGATTGGTCAACCTCAAAGGCAAGTCGATCCCGGAACGGGCCAGGGCGATGATCTCGCTCGCCCATCCCGACTTCCGCAACGACCTCGAACGAGAGGCCCGAACGAACGGACTCATCCCCAAGTCGTTCATGTGAAGAGCGGGCAGTCGCACGAGATCACGTCGGCGACGACTACGTGGGCGTCGTGATCGCCCTCCTCGAGGGAGTGGACCGGGCGACAAATTTGCATGGTGTACAAATTTGCATGTAGTGTGTGGCGATGTCGGTCGACCTAGCTGATCTCCTTCGGCAACAGGGTTTCAAGGTTACGGCGCAGCGTTTGGCCGTCCTGCGGGCGGTGTCAGGCCGACCTCATCTCACGGCTGATGACGTGGTCGAGGTTGTCAGGGCCGACATTGGTGCGATCTCGCGCCGCGCGGTGTACGACTCGGTCGGCGTCTTGGCCGACATGGGTCTGCTCCGGCGCATCCAGCCTGCCGGGTCAGCAGCGCGCTATGAGGATCGGGTGGGTGACAACCATCACCACCTGATCTGTCGCGCCTGCGGC
>JANOKQ010000127.1:0-3313 GCA_031419375.1 Acidimicrobiaceae bacterium | reverse complement strand
GGCGGTCGCAACGTGTACGGCCGCAAGACCAGCCGTCACCGCGGTGGCGGCCACAAGCGTCAGTACCGGTTGGTCGACTTCAAGCGCACCAAGGACGGTATGACCGCCAAGGTCGCCGCCATCGAGTACGACCCCAACCGCACCTGCCGGATCGCCTTGTTGCACTACGCCGACGGCGAAAAGGCGTACATCCTGGCGCCCAAGGGTCTCAACGTCGGCATGCATGTGTCGAGCGGTCAGGGTTCCGACATCAAGCCGGGCAACACGTTGCCGCTTCGTTTCATCCCCGTCGGGACCACGGTGCACAACGTCGAGTTGCGGCCCGGCCAGGGCGGCAAGATCGCCCGTTCAGCCGGCATGGCGGTGCAACTCGTCGCCAAGGAAGGCGAGTTCGCAACCTTGCGCATGCCCTCCACCGAAATGCGCCGCGTGCTCATCGAGTGCCGCGCCACGGTCGGCGAGGTCGGCAACAGCGAACACGAGTTGATCAAGATCGGCAAGGCCGGACGCAACCGCTGGAAGGGCCGTCGCCCGCAAACACGCGGCGTGGCCATGAACCCGGTGGACCACCCCCTCGGTGGTGGCGAAGGCCGCACATCTGGTGGGCGTCCCGCCGTGTCGCCGTGGGGCAAGCCCGAGGGCCGTACCCGCAACAAGAAGAAGGCATCGCAGCAGCTGATCGTGCGCCGACGTCGCACGAGCAAGGGCCGGAGGTAGTCCCACCATGTCACGCAGTCTGAAGAAGGGCCCGTTCGTCGACGACCATCTGCTCAAGAAGGTCGACGCCCAGAACGCGGCCGGTGAGCGCAAGGTCATCAAGACCTGGAGCCGTCGCAGCACCATCATCCCCGACATGGTCGGCCATACCATTGCCGTCCACGACGGCCGCAAGCACGTGCCGGTGTACGTCACCGAAAGCATGGTCGGTCACAAGTTGGGCGAATTCAGCCCGACGCGTACCTTCCGGTACCACGCCGGCCAGGAAAAGAACACGAAGGGTCGCCGCTGATGACCGGTCCGAAGCTCAACGAGAAGTCGTTCGTCGTCGGCGAACGAAGTGGTACCAAGTCGAGCGCGATGTACGTGCGCTCGGGTGCCTGGAAAGCACGCGTCGTGCTCGACCTCATTCGTGGCCTCCCGGTCCGCGAAGCCGACGAGGTGTTGCAGTTCACTGATCGCGAAGTCGCCGTCACGGTTCGCAAGGTCCTCGCTTCGGCGGTGGCCAACGCGGTACACAACGACGAACAAGACCCTGAAGAGCTCTACGTCAAGGCGTGCTTCGCCGACGAGGGCCCGACCATGAAGCGGTTCACACCGCGAGCTCGCGGTCGCGCCGGTGCGATCAAGAAGCGGTCCAGCCACATCACCATCGTGGTCGACCGCCTCGATGATCGCCGCCTCGAAGTGGTGCAAGCCCGGGCCACCAAGCGCACCGCGCAGGGTCGTCGCCGGGGTGCCGCCGCAGGTGGAACCGCAGCGTCGCGTCGTGACCGCGTCGAGCGCAGCCGTCAGCGCGCCGCCGGCCTGAAAGATGGCGACACCGCCGAAACTTCAGCAACGTCGTACGCGGGTTCGGCAGCGCCGAACGCCGATGGCAGCGCGCCGGACGGGTTCGAGATCAAGGGCAATGCCGATTCGATGATGTACCACGAGCCGGGTGGTCGCTACTACGACCAGACCATCGCCGAGGTGTACTTCGACTCCGCCGACAATGCCGAGGCCGCAGGCTTCACCGCTCCGGCCAGCGCAGCGACCGACGAGCCGGCTGCAACCGAGCCAGCCGCGACCGACGAGCCAGCCGCGACCGAGACCGATTCAGAGACGGAAGGCAACTGACATGGGCCAGAAGATCAACCCGTACGGCTTCCGCCTGGGCATCACCACCGATTGGAAGAGCCGCTGGTTCTCCGAGCGTGAGTACAAGAACTACCTCACCGAGGATTGGAAGATCCGCCGTGGGCTGATGACAAAGCTGGAAAGCGCAGCAGTCAGCCGGATCGAGATCGAACGCACCCGTGACAAGGTCCGCGTCGACATCCACACCGCTCGCCCCGGCATCGTCATCGGCCGTCGCGGCGCGCAGGCCGACGAGCTTCGCCAGTTGCTCACCCAGATCACCGGGCAGCCCAAGGTGCAGCTGAACATCGTCGAGATCAAGACCCCCGAGCTTGATGCAGCGCTCATCGCGCAAGGTGTCGCCGATCAACTCGTCAACCGCATTGCCTTCCGTCGAGCGATGAAGCGAGCTGTGCAGAATGCCCAGCGCGCTGGTGCGCTCGGCATTCGGGTGCAGTGCTCTGGCCGCCTTGGCGGTGCCGAGATGAGCCGGACCGAGTGGTACCGCGAGGGCCGGGTTCCGCTACACACACTGCGCGCCGACATCGATTACGGAATGCGCGAAGCCCGCACCTCGAGTGGTCGCGTCGGTGTCAAGGTGTGGATCTACAAAGGCGACATCGTCCCGTACAAGTCGCTCAGCGACGACAAGATCAGCCGTGAGGCGGCCATGGCCGTCGGCGAGACCTCGGGTGCCGCAGTGCCACGCAAGGTTGCGTCCTCGGTGGGCCCGCGGCGCGCCGACGAGCTCGATGCCGATGCGTCACCGCTGGTCAAAGAGGCCGATCCCGAGCTTGAGAAGTTGCTCGACGAAGAAGAAGACATCGCCCGCCGTACCCACGAGGGCCACGAAGCACCCCATTTCCGTGGGGAGGACTGACCCATGTTGATGCCCCGTAAAGTCGCTCACCGCAAGCACCATCGCGGTCGCCGTACTGGTCTCACCAAAGGTGGAGCCAACCTCGCATTTGGCGAGTACGGCATCCAGGCGCTCGATCCAGGTTGGCTCAGCGCCCGCCAGATCGAGGCTGCTCGTATTGCCATGACCCGCGCGATCAAGCGTGGTGGCAAGGTGTGGATCAACGTCTTCCCCGACAAGCCCGTCACCAAGAAGCCGGCCGAGACCCGCATGGGCTCCGGCAAAGGCAACCCGGAGTTCTGGGTCGCTGTGGTCAAGCCTGGGCGAGTTCTGTTCGAGCTGTCGTTCCCCGACGAAGCCGTTGCCCGCGCTGCCCTTGAGAAAGCTATTCAGAAGCTGCCGATGAAGGCACGCGTCATTACCCGCGAGGAGGTCTACTGATGGCCAAGTCCACCACCGAGCTGAGCGAGCTCGACCTGTCGGCACTCGTCGACGAGCTCCGCGCCAGCAAGCAGGAGGCACTCAACCTCCGCTTCCGCAACGCAACCGGACAGCTCGACAACAATGCCGAGATCCGCAAGGTGCGCCGCCAGATCGCACGCATCAACACCTACATCC
>JANOKQ010000126.1:0-3122 GCA_031419375.1 Acidimicrobiaceae bacterium | reverse complement strand
CGGTGTAGCCCTGGGCGATTTCGGAGATGTGGTAAAGCCCGTCGTACACGTCGCGATAGTAGGGCACGAGGTGGGGGCGGATGAGCTTGAACTCGCCGCGGGCGAAGCGGGCGAGGACCTCGCGCTGCGGGCCGATGATCTGGCGGAGGTGATGCACCTCCTTTTTGATCTGGATGATCTTGTTGAGGAGCTTGGGCGAGGGACGGGCCACGACTTCCTCCTCCAACTCGGAGATCTCGGAGGACAATTAGTCGAGGGCGGGCTTGTAGTTTTCCACAATGCCATCCAGGAGCGTGTGGGCGACGCGGTCGGGCGCGCGGGCGATGTGCTGGGTGCTGCGCAGGCAGCGTTCCTCGGTGGCCTGCACGCTGCGCAGGGGGACCTCATGGAACGTGACGAGGAAGTTTTTCCCCAGGAAGAAGTTCAGCTCGCTCGTGGCGAACACGCCGTCCTTGCGGCTGTAGTCCACGGCATGAATGACCATGAAGAGGTACTGGGCGAACTTGTCCTCATCCTTCGGTGAATACTCCTCGACCTTGGGCGACGGCTGTGGTGGCGATGTTGGTCCACAGGAACGGGCGCAACGTGTCGCCCCAGCGCGGTGCATCGCCGAACAGTTCGTTGAGGCGGGCCTCCTCGTCGGAGCTGTAACGGCGACGTTGCGGCTCGATCATGATTTGGCTGCGAAGCATGATCGCGTGCACGGGGGCACCATCGGCGGCGGTGATCCGCAACCGGAACATCAGCGTCGGCACGGCGGCGTATATCTCCACCCGGACCCCGAGCACCTCGAACGCCACGGGGCTCATCAGCCCACCAATCGTCGCGCGCCGGACCTACTTCGCACCCGGTCGAAGAACTCGTCCATCGCTTGATGGGCTTCCGTTCCACCGTCGAAGCCGCGCCACAGACGGCGCAGTTCACCGACCAGCTCGTAACACACGTCGATCGGCACGAGGAAGCACTCGGCCTGTGCCGCATCATCATCGACTGGCACGTCAACGCCGAGCGCGGGTTCGCCAGCGCCAGGCCCAGGTTCGCGAGCGCCATGCCCGGGGCGCCGCGTCGACCGAGGGTCGGCGCTGCGCACGAGAAACGCCTCCACGTCGGGTCGGAGCGTGGCGAGTTGCGGATTCGCGGCAACGACCGCGTCCCACGAATCGAGCGAGAGCATCGACTCGGTTGCGCCGGCAGGGCCCGGGTAGAACGCGACCACTCGGCCGATCTCGGAGTTGACGAAGAAGAACGCAACACCCACGGGGATCTGTAGGCCCTCCCACTCCGCCGGCGACAACGAGAAGTCGTCGAAGGCGAGGTAGCGGTCGGGAACCGCCCGATACCTCACCCCGCCGGCACCGTCCGGCGCGAACACCAGATAGCACGGCCGGCACGCGCACATCAACGCCCGAGTCTGCAGATCGACGACGTGGGAATGCTCGTCGGGCACCAACGTGGCGCACAGCTCACACCGCTCACCCGGGCGGGGCTTGGGTTGCATCTGCACATCGCGGATGCGCTTCAGCACCGCGCTCAGCGGTGCACCTGCGGTCACGACGCACCGGCCGCCGCCGCCCCAACGGTTGCCCCACAACCCGTTGCCGGATCGAAGGAAACTGCGGGCTTGGACGTGAGCGCAATCGGTGTGGCCGGGACCTGGGCAGCCACGGCTTGGGCGGCTGGTTCCTCCACGTCGATGATCGAAATCTCGGGAGCGGCTTCCAGGATCGCTCGTTCGACCGTCGTCCGCAACGTGATCGCCGACGACGGGCAACCGTCGCAACTACCGAGCAGCCGCAGGTGCACGGCACCGACGCGTTCGTCGATGTCGAGCAGCTCCACGTCGCCGCCGTGACCGGCGAGGAACGGCCGAACCCCGTCGAGCGCTCGTGCAATCCGCACGCTCAGCTCGTCGGGGTGCAGCCCGTTGGCGATCAGCAGGCTGGCCACGAGGTCGTCGGCAACGAAGTGCTCGACGACGGCGGGCGCGTGCTGATCGACCAACGCCATGATCCGGGTGAACCCGGCTCCGTACAGTTCGCCGACGAGTTGCAAGACCTCGCAAGCTTGCTCGAACACGCGGGGATCGACTTTGGCCTGCAACTCGTCAAGCGCGCGTTCGATGCGCTCGCCGAGCTCGTCTGCGTCCCGTTCGGTGAGCGTGCTCGTGTCGGTCGTGTTCAGCTCGGTCGTTTTCAGCCCAGGCATGGTCAGCCCAGGTCTGGGTTGTTGAGCATGGCTGGCGAGTGCATCTTCTTGTCGACCTTGCCCTTGCCGAGGTACATGTGCACCCCGCACGGCAGGCATGGGTCGAAGCTGCGCACGGTGCGCATGATGTCGATGCCCTTGAAGTGCTCGATGTCGTTCTCTTCGAAGATCGGGCAGTTCGTCACCGCATCCTCATACGGGCCGGGCGTGCCGTAGATGTCGCGCGGGTTCGCGTTCCACGGTGTGGGCGGGTATGGGTGGTAGTTGGCGATCTTTCCGTCACGGATCACCATGTGGTGAGACAGCACACCGCGCACCGCTTCGGTGAACCCGCAGCCGATGGCATCGTCGGGCACCGTAAACGGCTCCCAGGTCTTGGTCTTGCCGGCCCGCACGTCTTCCAACGCCTTGTCGAGGAAGTGCAGTGCAGCGGCGGCCGAGTACGCCTGGAAGTAGGTGCGGGCCCGGTTGCGCTCGATCGTGTTCGACCACTTCGGGATCTTCCATTCGAAGCTGACCGGGCCCTTCAGCGCGGTCTTCGGCAGGTTGATCTGCACGCTCGTGCCCGTCGCCTTCACGTACCCGCCGAGATCGACGAGCCCCGAAAGTGCCGTCGACCACAGCCTGGCCAGCGGACCGCCACCGGTGTCGAGGGCGAGGTAATCCTTGCCGTCGAACCAGCGTGGCGACATGACCCAGCTGTAGTTGGCATCGAAGTCGCGCTTTTGCGGCTTGGGAATGGTGGTCTGGTTCCACGGGTGGTTGCGGTCCACCGGGTTGCCGAGCGGATCTTTGGTGACGAACATCTCCTGGTCTTCCCAGCTCTCGTAGAACGAGCTGCCGAGCAGGATGCGCAGTAAAACGACCATCTCGTAGACGTGCATCGCCTCGTGCAAGCAGTCGAACACGACCCGAAG
>JANOKQ010000125.1:0-4015 GCA_031419375.1 Acidimicrobiaceae bacterium | reverse complement strand
GCCGGCCGATCAGGCGGCACTGTTCACCGGTCTCGTCATCGGCGACGACGTCGCCCAACCGCCGGAGATGGTCGACCAATTCCGGGCGGCCGGGCTGTCACACCTGACTGCGGTGTCCGGACAGAACGTCGCGTTCGTCTTGGCTGTTGCCGGACTCGGCCTGCGCCGTCTGCCGCGCTGGTGGCGCGCTGGCGCAACGCTGGCGGTTATTGCGTGGTTCGTGGTGATCACCCGCGTCGAGCCGTCGGTGATCCGTGCCGGCACGATGGCGGCGATGTCGGCGATCGCGTTCGCGATGGGCCGCGAGCGAGCACCCGTGCGAATCTTGGCGTTGTCCGTGACACTCCTGGTGTTCCTTGATCCGTTGCTGGTGTGGTCGGTGGCGTTCTGGCTGTCGGTGGGGGCAACGTTCGGTGTCACCACGGTGGCCCCGGTGCTGGCGGCGAGGTTGCGCGGTCCCGTGTGGATCGTCGCCCCGCTGTCGGTCTCGGTCGGAGCGCAACTCGGGGTGCTCGTCCCCAGTTGGCTGGTGTTCCACCGCCTGCCCACACTGGCGCTGGTGTCCAACCTGCTCGCCGTGCCCGTTGCCGGTGTGGTGATGCTGTACGGCATTCCTGCCGGTCTGGTGGCGGCATCGTTGCCGTTCGCCGCCGATGTGGTGATGTTGCCGTGCGTGGTCGGCACCAGATGGGTGTCCACCGTCGCCGCCCTCGCGGCGCGGCTCGAACCGTCCGGAGCGCTCGCTGTGCTGTTGTGGGCGGTACAGATCGCCGGTGGCGGATGGTGGTGGCGGCGTTCACGCGGTCCGCACCCTTCGGTGATCGGCCCGCTCTCCGAGTGAGTCTGGCCGGGCGAGGCCGGCCAGTCCCGTCAAGTGTGGAAACGCCGCCGTCTGTGCGACGATGAGTGCCGACATGGGCGTGTATCTGATCTCTGGAGACGATGAATCACTGGTGCTGAGCGGGCTCTCCGAGCTCGTCCATCGGTTGGTCGGCGACGGTGACCGCTCGCTGATGGTCGACGATTTCGACGGCCCCGAATACGAACTGCGCTCGGTCGTCGACGCATCGCAGACGCCCCCGTTCCTCACCGACTGCCGGGTCGTGATCGCCAGGGGCCTGGGCCGGTTCACCATTGACGAGGTGCCAGCCCTGGTCGCGTATCTGGGCGACCCGTTGCCGAGTACCGAACTAGTCCTCGTTGGTGGTGGTGGTGGTGGTGGTGGCCGGTTACCCAAGGTATTGGCCGACGCGATCAAGGCATCGGGGGCGATGTCGATCAACACCGCCGCGCCGACTCGAGCGAAGGACCGTTCGGTGTGGATCGATCAGCAATTCGCCACCGCCGGACTCCGTGTCGAGCCGGCCACCGTGCACGCAGTAGGCGGATGGATGGGGGAGGACGCGGGCCGACTCCAGGGACTGATCGGCACCCTCATGAGCACCTACGGCACATCGCGCAAGTTGGCTGTTGCCGATGTGCAACCGTTCCTCGGCGAGGGTGGCGGTGTCCCGCCATGGGATCTCACCGACGCGATCGACAAGGGCGACACCTCGGTGTCGCTCAGCCTGCTGCAGCGGATGATGGGGTCCGGCGATCGCCACCCGTTGCAGGTGATGTCGATCCTGCACAGCCATTACACCAAGTTGTTGCGCCTCGATGGTGCCGGTGCCCGCGACGAGAACACTGCGGCCCAGGCCCTCGGGATCAAGCCCGGCTACCCGGCACGCAAGGCGCTCGATCAGTACCACAAGCTCAGCGGAACCGGCGTCAGCCGTGCCGTGGGGCTGCTCGCCCAGGCCGATCTTGATCTGCGCGGTGCCAAGGATTGGCCCGAGTCGTTGGTGATGGAAGTGCTCGTTGCCCGGCTGTCCAAGCTCGCCGGCGGTCGACGCTGAACCGGGCCTGACAACGCAAGGAGCCCGGACCGATGGGCCCGGGCTCGCTCAAGGTGTACTCGTTGAAAAATGTTCAGCGCTCGACGATGCGAGCGTGGCCGCGGTCTCAGCCGGCGGCGTTGATCTGCTTCATCAGGCGGCTCTTGCGGCGGGCGGCCTGGTTGGCGTGAATGACACCTTTGGCAGCGGCCATGTCGAGGCGCTTCACGGCGATCCGCAACGATTCCTCGGCCAGTGGGGTTCCCACAGTCTTGATCGCGTTCTTGGAGCGGGTCTTCAACTCGCTGCGGACGGCCTTGTTGCGATCGGCCGCCTTGGCGTTGGTGAGGATGCGCTTCTTTTGGCTCTTGATGTTTGCCATGGTGGTGGTTCCTGTTCGCCGCTGAGGTGATGGGGGTCGCGAGACCCGTTCCGTGGCTCCCACAAGGAGGCGCACAAGTACAAAGCAGCCCTGGATGCTATCAGCGGCCGGTAGAGTCACCACACCCTCGATACCCCTCGATGCACCGGCGTTCCCCCCGGAATGCTGCATCGTCACCCGCCACGACGGCCCGATCACAGGCGCACATGGACCTCGCACGAATCCGGAACTTCTCGATCATCGCGCACATCGACCATGGCAAATCCACGTTGTCCGATCGCATTCTCGAAATGACCGGTGCGGTCGAGATTCGCGACATGCGCAGCCAGTACCTCGACACGATGGATCTGGAACGCGAGCGGGGTATCACGATCAAGGCCCAGAACGTGCGCGTCGATTGGAAGGGCTACACCCTGCACCTGATCGATACCCCTGGCCACGTCGACTTCGGCTACGAGGTCAGCCGCTCGCTGGCGGCCTGCGAGGGTGTGGTGTTGGTTGTCGATGCGGCGCAGGGGATCGAGGCGCAAACCCTGGCCAACTGCTATCTGGCGCTGGAGAACGACCTCGAGATCGTGGCCGTCCTGAACAAGATCGACCTGCCCGCCGCCGACCCCGATCGCTACGCCGCCGAGATCGAACAGGTACTGGGCATCCCCGCCGATCAGATCCTGCGCATCTCGGCCAAAACCGGGGTGGGCGTCGACGACCTGCTCGATGCCGTGTGCGACCGAATCCCGGCACCCGTCGGCGATGTCAACGCGCCGTTGCAGGCGCTGATCTTCGATAGCCAGTTCGACCAATACCGCGGCGTGGTCAGCTCGGTGCGAGTGATGAACGGCACGATGGTCACCGGCAGCCGGTTGAAGTTCCTGCAGGCGGGCACGCTGCAGGAAGCGATCGAGATCGGTGCCCGTCGGCCCGTGCCCACCCCGACGGCCGAGCTCGGCCCGGGCGAAGTCGGTTACCTCATTGCCGGCGTCAAAGACGTTGCCCAGGCCCGCTCCGGCGAGACGGTTACCACCGCGTCGCACGGCTCGACCGAGGCGCTGCCCGGCTACCGCGACCCGAAGCCGATGGTGTTCTGTGGCCTGTACCCGATCGATGGCGATGAGTTCGAGAACATGCGCGAGAGCCTGCAGAAGCTGAAGCTCAATGACGCGTCGGTCACCTACGAACCCGAATCGTCGGGTGCGTTGGGTTCCGGGTTTCGTTGCGGCTTCCTCGGCCTGTTGCACATGGAGATCGTCAAGGAGCGCTTGGAGCGCGAGTTCAATCTGGCCCTCATCGCCACCGCGCCGAGTGTGGAGTACCGGGTGCATCGCACCAACGGCGAGGTGGAGTTCGTCGACAACCCTGCCGACCTACCGATGCCGCAGGCGATCGACTTCATCGAGGAGCCGTACTTTCGGGTCAGCATCATCACCCCGAAGGAATACACCGGCACGTTGATGGAGCTGTGCCAGAACCGGCGCGGCGACATGATCAAGCTCGAGTACCTGTCGCCGGAGCGCGTGGAGCTGCACTACCAGTTGCCCCTCGCCGAGGTGGTGGTCGACTTCTTTGATCAGATGAAGAGCCGCACGCAGGGGTACGCCAGCCTCGACTACGAGCTCAGCGGCTACCAGCGCAGCAACCTCGTGAAGGTCGACCTGTTGCTGAACGGCATCGCCGCCGACGCGTTCAGCACCATCGTGCACCGTGACAAGGCGTTCCAGTACGGCAACCGGATGTGCGAGAAGCTGAAGGAACTGAT
>JANOKQ010000124.1:0-4553 GCA_031419375.1 Acidimicrobiaceae bacterium | reverse complement strand
CGACGCGGTGCGCACCCCAATGCAGTGGAGCGCCGATCGCAATGCCGGGTTTTCGCGCTGCAACCCACATCAGCTGTTCCTGCCGGTCATCGTCGATCCTGCCCATCACTACGAGGCCGTCAACGTCGAAGCCCAGCAGCGCAACCCATCATCGCTGTGGTGGTGGATGCGGCGCCTGATCACATTGCGTCAACGCCACCCGGTGTTCGCCCGTGGCGAGATGGTGATGCTCGATTCCGACAACTCCAAGGTGCTCACGTTCCTGCGTCGCGACCTCGAGCATCCCGGCGACGACATGGTGGTGGTCGCCAACTTCTCCCGCCACGCGCAACAGGTCACACTGCGACTCGCCGACTACGACGGCGTCCGCCCGGTCGAACTGTTCGGTCAGACGACCTTCGACGCGATCACCGCCGACGGTTGGTCGATCACCATCGGGGCGCATGACTTCTACTGGTTGCGGCTGCCCACCCATGCCGCCACGGTCGAGCGGCCCGTCGGCCCGGTGCCCCAGGTGACGCTCGGCGAGCGTGGCGCACCGCTCGACCGCACCGCTCGGGCATCGCTGGCCAAGGCCCTCCCCCGCCACTTGTTGCAGCAGCGGTGGTTCGGCAATCACGACCGAGCGATCGCCGACGTCGATATCAGCGCATCGATGTCGATCCGTTCAACAGGTGGCCTGGCGATCATCGCCCAGGTGGATTTCACCACCGCGGAACCGCAGCGTTACTTCATGCCGGTGATCGCCCAACACACCCACGACGACGCTGGCGACCAGATCGGCGCCGTCGCCTCCACGCCGGACTCCGCGGTGATCGGCACGCTGTCACCCGGATGGCGTTTGGTGGATGCCACCACCGACACCGCCGTGATCAGCCGCCTGGTCCGGCTGATCTACGCGGGCGAAGCCATCGCAGGCGGTGGAGGCTCGATCAGCGGAGAACCGTTCGGACCGAAACGCCGACTGAAGCCCGCAGGGCCCGATGGCTCGTCGACGATCCGACCGCTCGGCGCCGAGCAGAGCAACACCTCGTGCGTCGTCGACGAACAGGCCGTGTTCAAGGTGCTGCGCCGTGTTGCCACCGGCATCCATCCCGAGCCCGAGATGCTCGGCGTGCTCAACGCAAGCGGGTTCACCGCCGTCCCGACCCTGCACGGCACGTTGGTGCACCGACCCGTCGACGGTGGCGCGGCCACTACTGTCGCCACGCTCGTCGGCTATGTGCCGAGCGACGGCGATCTGTGGACCGTGCTTCGGGCCGACTCGTCACGGTTCTACGAATCCGCCATCGCCGGTGCCGTCGTTACGGGAATGCCCGATCTCCTGAGCCGCCCCGACGCCACCGACGAACTGCCCGAGCCGCTCGTCGAGATGATCGACCGGGTGCAACTACTTGGCGTGCGAACCGCCGAGTTGCACCTCGCGCTGGCGGGGGCGCCCGGCGACCGCTTCCGACCCGAGCCGTTCACCCGCCTCTATCAGCGCTCGCTGTATCAGGGGATGCGCACCGATGTCATCAGCCTGCTCGACACCGTGCGTAAGAGCGGCCACCGCGGAACGATCGCGGGCATCGACGAGCTCGTCGCCACCGGCGAGGAACCGTTGCTCGCCCGCCTCGCGCCGCTCACCGATCACCTCTTCGAATGCGACCGAATCCGAATTCACGGGGACCTTCACCTGGCCCAGGTCTTGCAGCGCGGCGGCGACTTCACGTTCATCGATTTCGAAGGCGAACCGTCGCGGCCGATCGGCGAGCGCAGCATCAAGCGCAGTTGTCTCGCCGACGTGGCCGGAATGATCCGGTCGTTCGACTATGCCGCAAGCCAGGGTGCCCTCGACGCACTCGAGCGGGGCATTGCCGCATCCGCAGAGCTGCAACCGTGGGCGATCGTGTGGAAGCAGTGGGCCTCGTCGGTGTTCGTCACTGCGTACCTGGAAACGGTCGACGGTAGCCGGGTGGTCCCCGCCGGCGGCGACGACGTGCGCGATTTGCTCGACGCGTTCCTGCTCCAGAAAGCGATGTACGAGGTGCGGTACGAGCTCGGCAGCCGACCGACGTGGGCGTGGGTCCCGATTCGTGCCCTGGTCGACATCCTGGCCACTGACCGCGGCTCCTCTCGTTCCGGCCACAGCGGCCACGGCAGCGAGGTTTGAGACTTCTACTCGTGGGGAATGGGTGACACAGCAAGACGCATGCACCCCCTACGCGAGCATGATCAAGGAGCCACCGTGAGAATCAGTCGAGCATCAATGAGCACCCTGGCCGTTGTTGGCCTGTTCACCGTCGCAGCGTGCGGCAGTGACGTCGTCGATGACAATGTCGAAAACGATGTCGGCTCCGTCGTCGACGATGTCCAAGACTCCGTCGAAGATGTCGATGTCGATGTGGATGTGGATGACTCCGACGGCTGACCGCAAACCATCTGCTGATTGACATCTCCCCCGGTGTCGATCGGTGGTCGGCGCAGTCTCACCTCCACCCCAGGTTCGAGACAGCGTCGGCGATCAAGAGGACCGCGCCACCCCATTGGTCCGGTCCTCTTTCGCGTCCCGTTCAGTGTTGCGCTGCCTCGTGGTCCAGGAACTCGGCGAACTTGGCGCGGGCCGCGGCGGCGCGCGTGGGCAGATGACCACGGGGGAACAGGCCCTCGTGGGGTTGGTGTTCTTTCAAGACCTGGCGGGCGACGACCACCTTGTGGGTTTCGGTCGGCCCGTCGGCGAGGGCCAGCGCCTCCGCCGACTCCATCCACCGTGAGAACGGCATCTCATTGGAGATGCCGAGTGAGCCGTGCAGGTGCATCGAACGCTGCACCACGTCGTAGAGCACCTTCGGCATCGCGGCCTTGATCGCCGAGATGTCTTTGCGTACCCGGTTGTAGTCGTCGTACTTGTCGATCAGCCAGGCGGTGCGCAGCACGAGTAGGCGAAACGATTCGATCTCGATCCAGCTGTCGGCGATGCGTTCCTGGGTCATCTGCAACGACGCCAACGGCCCCGTGCGCGTCTCGCGCGCGAGCGCCCGCTCGCACATCATGTCGAATGCCTGGCGGACGGTGGCAATGGTGCGCATGGCATGGTGGACCCGGCCGCCGCCGAGGCGGGTCTGGGCGATCACGAACGCCTGCCCCTCGCCGCCGAGCACGTGATCGGCAGGCACGCGCACGTTGTTGTAGTGGATGTAGGCGTGGCTCGCTTCTTCCTCGGATTCGGTGCCGATGCCGACGTTGCGGATGATGTCGACACCGGGCGTGCCGGCCGGGACGATGAACATCGACATGCCCTGATAGGCACTGATGTCGGGGTTGGTGACCACCATCACGATCAAGAACTTGGCGTAGCGAGCATTCGACGAGAACCACTTGTACCCGTTGATCACCCACTCGTCACCGTCTCGGACGGCGCTGGTGGTGAACAGGGTTGGATCGGCGCCGGCGTGCGGTTCGGTCATCGAGTAGCACGACGAGATCTCACCGTTCAGCAACGGTTGCAGGTACTTGGCTTTCTGTTCCTCGGTTCCGTAGTGGGCAAGGATCTCGGCGTTGCCGGAGTCGGGCGCCTGGCAGCCGAAGATCGTCGGTGCCCAACTGGACCGGCCAAGAATCTCGTTGAGTAGCGCCAGCTTCACCTGACCATACCCGGGGCCGCCCAGTTCGGCGCCGAGGTGGCAGGCCCACAGCTGCTGATCGCGCACCTGTTGCTGTAACGGCTTGATGAGCGCGATCACCCGTGGATTACTCTTGTCGTATGGGTTGCCGAGCACCAGATCGAGCGGCTCGATCTCGTCGCGGACGAAGCTGTCGGCCCAATCCAACTTCTGCTGGTACTCGGAGTCGGTCTCGAAATCCCACGCCACGGCGCCTCATCTCTCACAGGTCGAAGGATCTGTACAGTACTGTCAAGTTCTGGTCTGAGGGGCAGCCGGGCTACCGCAGGAGCACCCGATGAACGACACAACGCAGCCGATCGATGCCGAGCGGCTCGCACGCTGGATGGACGATGCGGGGGTGCCGGGAACCGGCGAGGTGCCCAAGCTTGGTTCGCTGGAGGGTGGCTCGCAGAACGAGTTGACGATCATCGAGCGTGGCGGCCTCACGATGGTGATGCGCCGTCCGCCGGCGAGCGCCGTCGATGACCGCCTTGACGGCATCCGCCGCGAGCACCGGTTGGTGAAGGCGCTGCGCGGTGCCGATGTTCCCCACGCCGGTTACATCGCCGGCTCCGATGACACCGATCTGCTGGGCATGCCGTTCTACATCATGGAAGCCGTCGACGGGTGGTCGCCGGCCGACCTGGGAGGCTGGGCCGAGCCGTTCCACAGTGATCTCACCGCCCGTCGCGGGCTGGCATTCGAGCTGGTGCGCGGTGCCGCGCTGCTCAGCAAGGTCGACTGGAAGGGACGCGGGCTGGAGGGCTTCGGACGGCCCGACAACTTCCACGAACGCCAGGTGGACCGGTGGCTCGCGTTCCTCGAACGCATCCGCTGCCGCGAGCTTCCGGGCCTCGAGCAGGCCGCAGCGTGGCTGCGTACGCATCAACCGAAGCAGTGGTCGCC
>JANOKQ010000123.1:0-3379 GCA_031419375.1 Acidimicrobiaceae bacterium | reverse complement strand
CAGTCTCACCCGCGATGAGTTCATGGAAGCCACCCTCGACGTGTGGGAGATGCCCGCCGAAAGTGCCACCCGAGTCGGTCACCCCGCTCCGTTCCCGGTCGCGCTGCCGGAGCGGCTGATCCAACTGCACACCTACGTCGGCGATGTCGTGCTTGATCCCTTCATGGGTTCGGGCTCCACTGCGGTTGCCGCGGTGCGCACGGGTCGGCGCTACGTCGGCTACGACACCGACGCCGCCGATGTTGCCGCGGCCGAGCAGCGGGTCGCGCTTGTCGCCCAGTCCGTCGACGGGGTTGCAGTCGCCGCTGGCAGCGGACGATCGCTCGAGCCGGTACGCGGCGGATGGTCGGCGCGTGAGCTCGCCAGGGTGGCGCTCGTCGACGCCGGCTTCATCGACATCGTTGATCACATCTCCGTCGCCCCCGGTGTGCCGCTCGCGTTCCGCGCCAGTGACGCCGCCGGATGCACCTGGTGGTTCGAGGTCGCCGGCGGTCGCACCGGAACCCGGCCCGGCTTGCAGCGCACCGAACTGGTGTGGAGGGCGATCGGCACAGGCGCAGTCGTTGCCGCCGCCGACCCCTCGAGCCGCTACGTGGTGCTCGGATGGGGCCTGCCGAGCCTGGCATCGGGGGGGCAAGGCGCTGCAGATGGTAACCGGTGCGGGCCAGCCCGTCGCCGCCGTGGTCGACCTGTCGACCGGCGCTGACGGCGTCGAACGCCTCCGCGTCCTCGCCAACTCCCCAATCGCCGTCGGCTGATCCACCGCGAGTCCGGCGAGTCCGGCGATCGAGGTCGGGCCGCTGAAGCGACGGCGTGTCGAGAAATGCACCGTCACGGTGGGTTTCTCGACAAAGGGCCGCTCCACGGGCGCGGTCTTGCGTCGCTCCACGGGCCCGGGTCAGGCGGTGCGGGCGGGTTGTTCGACCCAGTCGGCGAGGAGGTCGGGGACGCGTAGCTCGGGCGCGACGTGGTCGGTGCCGATCATGCGGTCGATGGTGGCGTGGAAGTGCCAGATCCGGCGTTCTTGGTAGTTGAGCGGCACGCCGCCGTGGGCTGCTGACTCGACGGAGCGCTGGATCGGTTCGAGGTTCATCGTGTCCTCACCCATCACCACCTCGAACGCATCAAGGCGCCGATCCCAGGTGGGGTGGCGCACCGGCTCAACCCCGGCGGTTGGCGCGAGCCAGATCCGCTCGAGGCGTGTGGTGTCGGCGCTCTGCGGCCAGAACTGCAGCACCGGGAAGCCCACCTTGTCGAACGGCACGATCAAGTTGGGGAACAAGCTGTAGGCGGGATTGGTGATGTCGTACAACTCGCCGAGGCCCTCGATCACCGGCAACCCACGGTGGCTCTCGCGCCCGCCCTCCATGACCGCAGCGGACAACGGGGTGAGCATTCGGCTGTGGCCGTTGGGCAGCAGACTGATCGCCGCCCCCGCGGGGCGCAACACGTTGGCGACGGTGGTGGCGTGGATCGTCTTCGCGTGGTACACCTCGAGGAAACCCTCGGCCATCAGCTTCCAGTTGCAGCGGTGAGTGGTGCTCAACCGGTCTACCACGCGCATGTCGGCGTTGGCGATGGGCGCGAGTTCGGTGGCGAGCACGCCGAGCCAGTCGACGAGCGGCGGCGAATCGTTGTCGAGGTTGACGAAGATCCATCCGCCCCATGCCTCGCAGCGCACGGGCACCAGTGACCGCTCGTCGGGTTGTAGGCCGACGAAATCGCGCTCGTCGGGCACACGCACCAGACGGCCCGAATAGTCGTAGCTCCACGAGTGGTACTGGCACACCAGCAGCCGGCACGTACCGCACTCGTCGCGCACCACCGGGGCGCCCCGGTGTCGGCACGCGTTGAAGAACCCGCGCACCACTCCGTCGTCGCCGCGCACCAGGACCAGCGGTCGCCCCGCCGCGTCCACACTGCGATAGCTGCCGGCAGCTGCGAGCTCGCTCGCATGGGCCACGAAGATCCAACTCCGGCCGAACACAATCGAGCGTTCGTGATCCCACAAGGTGGCGTCGGTGTAGCGGCCGAGGGGCAGGTCGGGAAGCTTGGGGAAGCCATCGGGTGGCGCCGTGCGCCGAAACTCGTAATCGATCTGCCGTTTGATCCGCTCGACGAAGGCCTGGTCCACGGCCCCACCGTAGGCGCGTCGCGAGCGGACGGTCGACCTGCGACCCGCACAATCTGAGACGCTGAGACAGTTTCGTCGACTACGTCTCAGGGATGGGGTACAGTTGAGCCCATGCGACTCTCCATCGACAGCGAGAAGTGCCAGGGCCACAACCGTTGCTACGCGCTCGCGCCCGAGTTGTTCGACGTCGACGACTACGGCTCGGCGCTCGTCATCGGCGACGGCACCGTGCCCCCGGAACTGTTCGACAAGGCCCGCCTGGCCATTGCCAACTGCCCCGAGTTCGCAATCTCCGAGATCGAGGAATGACCATCATGAGCGACACGATTCAACCCTCCACCGGATCGGCCGCACCCGCCGCCGGCGACACGGATCTCGATGCGGCGTGGGCCGACGCCGACAGCAGCTTCGAGGCGAGCCTCTATGGCCCCGTCACCGACTGGGCGACCGACTTCGACCACGCCGACCCCGAGTACAACCCCAACGCCCACGAGATCTGGGCCGATCTGCGCTCCACCTGCCCCGTTGCCCACAGCGACCGTTACGGCGGGACGTGGCTGCCGGTCACCCATGCCGACGTCACCCGAATCGCCTACGACACCGAGAACTTCACGTCGCGATCGGTCGTGGTCAACACCGGTGAGATCCTCGCCGAAGCGCCCATCGGCGGGGCCCCTCCGATCAGCAGCGACCCGCCGTTCCACCACCACGCCCGCCGGTTGCTCCTGCCGCCGTTCGCCCCCAAGAAGATCGATCCGTGGGAAGACGACGTGCGCGCGCTGTGCCATCAGTTGATCGACGAGATGGGCGACGGCGATCTGGTCGACGCTGCGGTGCAGTACGCGCAGCACATCCCCGTCAACGTCATCGCCCGAATGCTCGGCTTTCCGTTGGAGGACGCCGACTTGTTCCGCGGTTTCGTCCACGACGTGCTCGAAGGTGTCAATCAGGCACCTGCTGTGCGAATGGCGGCGTTTGAGCGCCTCGACCTCTACCTCGACGGCCAGATCGAAGACCACATCGCCAACCCGCGCGACGACCTCACCTCGTTCCTGATGGACGCGACGATCTTCGATCAACCGCTGTCACGCGAGCACGTTCGGGGCAGCATCGTGTTGTTGCTGCTGGCTGGCATCGACACCACCTGGAGCGCGATTGGCTCCAGTATCTGGCACCTGGCCTCCACCCCCGCAGACCTTGCCCGCCTCGGTGCCGAGCCCGAGCTGTGGCCGACCGCGATCGAGG
>JANOKQ010000122.1:0-5793 GCA_031419375.1 Acidimicrobiaceae bacterium | reverse complement strand
GCGCTCCGAGGTGGTCGACGAGCTCGGGACTCTCGCCGCACTCGCGGCCAGGGCAGCGCCGGCGCTCACGTTGGTGCTCGAGTTCTTGCCGATCTTCACCATCGGCAGGCTCGACGCGGCAGCCGGCATCATCGCTGAGCTCAGCTGCGCGAACCTCGGCGTGCTCGTCGACACATTGCACCTGGCGCGCTCGGGCGGCAGCCCGGAGGAGCTTGGCGCATACGCCCCAGCGCTGTTCCCGTACCTCCAGCTCGCCGACGCGCTGGCAACACCGGCCGACGACTCACGCGCCGGTTTGCGCGACGAGGCGCTACACGGACGGCTGTTGCCCGGCGATGGGGGCCTGCCGTTGACCGACACGCTCCGCACGATTCCTAACGTCGCGATATCTGTCGAACTGCGCTCGCGTGGGCTGATGGCGCTCTACCCCGACCCGGTGGAGCGGGCCCGTGTGGTGCTCGACGCGACCAAGGCGGTCGTGGAGCGCGCTGACGAATGACGCACCCCGCCGGAGCCGTGTTCCAGCCCATCGGCAGGGGTTTGCGGCAGGGGTTTGCGGCCACGCGTAATGCGAATGGCAAACTGCGCAGATGGGCACGTCATCGTCATCGAATCCGCCGGGAGCTCGATTGGCCGGCAAGGTGTGCGCGGTCACGGGGGCGACCGGCATCGCCGCGGCGAGCGCAGCGCGCTTCCTGGCGGAGGGAGCGACGGTGTACGTCATCTCGCTCCACGAACACGATTGCGTCACACTCGCCGAGCAGCTCGGCAGCGAGCGGGTGAGCTGGACCACTGCCGACGTCTCCGATGAAGCCCAGACCGAAGCGGCGTTCGCCCTCTGCCGCGAACGCTACGGCCGCCTCGACGGGCTGTTCGCCGTGGCCGGCGGCAGTGGTCGCCCACTGGGCGACGGTCTGCTCCACGAGGTGAGTCTCGCGGCGTGGAACGCAACGCTTGCGCTCAACCTCACCACCGGTTTCCTCCCCGCGCGCGAGGCGACGCGGATGATGCTCGGACAACCCGGAGGCGGATCGATCGTGGTCACCTCCAGCACCGTGGCGAAGTGGCCATCGCCGGGACACTTCGACATCCACGCCTACGCAGCGGCCAAAGCCGGCATGATCGGGTGGGCACGTGCGGCCGCCGGCACCTATGCACCGCACGGCATTCGTATCAACGTCATCGCCCCCGGCCTGACGGACACGCCGATGGCCCGCCGCGCCGCCAACGACGAGGCCACGATGCAGTGGACCAAGATCCGCCAGCCGCTCCCGGCCGGCATGCTCGACCCGAGCGATCACGCCAACGCCGCCCTGTACTTCCTGTCCGACGAATCCCGCCACGTCACCGGCCAGGTGCATGCGGTGGATGGCGGCTTCGGAGTCACGGGGGGCTGAGCACCCACCAGGGCACCGAGCGGCACCACCGCACCGGTAAGCCCGGTCCGTTTCAGCCAGCCCGGTTCAGCCCTGTGTTCAGCCGGCCCGGTCGAGGATGATGTCGAACGTGGCTGCGAGCTCACCGCCGGCGTCGGCGACGAACGGGCGGGCCAGGCTCGGCCGCACACCGAACACGGCATCGGAGTCGAGGAACTCGCTGCTCTCGTCGAACACGTGGGTGATCAGATCCTTGAAGCCCGGTGCCGACACCCACAGGTGCGTATGGCCCGGACGCCACCAGTTCCGCCCGTTGTCCTTCAACAGCTTCCCGGCGGGGCCGTTGTCGGGGATGGGGTACGGAACCGGGCGGACCGTGCGCATCTCGTAGCTGCCGTCGGCATCGCTGCGGTAGACGCCGCGCAAGTTGGTGGGGGTCTGCTCGTCGGGCTTCTGTACTGCGTAGAACCCGTCGGTCGCGTTCTGCCACGCATCGAGCTTCACGCCGGCGAGCGGGTTGCCGGCGGCGTCGGTGATCCGGCCGCGGATGACCACCCGGTCGCCGGTGTCGGCATCCTCCAGCATCGTGTCGCCGAACGCACGCTCGGGAGAGCCGGGAACGAAGAATGGCCCAAGCACCGTGTTCTCGGTGCTGCCGTCGGCTCCGGAGTGCGTCAGGAACTCGACCAGTGCGCTCACGCCAAGCGTGTCGCTGAGCAGAATGAACTCCTGTCGGGTGTCGTCGCACATCTGCCCGGTGGCAGTAAGGAACTGCACGCCGGCGAACCACTCGTCGCGCTGCAGGTTCACCTCTCGCGCGAACGCGTGCAGGTGGCGAACGGCTGCCTCCGTGACCTCGCGCAGCCGTGGGTTCGGCGAGCCCTCGTAGCGGCCGAGCACATCGGCGAGCAATTCGTCCTGTTGGTGCGACACGTTGTTCCCCTCGTTGGTGCGGCGAGCCTATCGGGGCGAAAAATCGCACAGCGAACGAGTGTGCGCACAGTGTTCAGTCAGCAACGCCGAGGCCCAACCGCCATCGACCCTGGAGACATCGCCGAGGTCGAGATCAGCGGCATCGGCATCCTCGCCAACGGCGTCATCGCCGAGTTGGCCCCTTGACAGCAGCGGGCAGCCATCCCTACACTGTTCACATAGCGACGATGTGTTCGTCTTGCGCACAACCAGGCAATCGACAACGAATCGACACAGGGGGTCGTCAATGAAGGTCTACACCACCAAGTTCGGATCGCTCGACGACTACACCAAAGGCGACATCGACGTCATCCAGGACAACCCCAAGCACTACGCGTTCTCCAACATCTTCGAAGTCGCCAACGGCGCGAAGCCGTGGGAGAAGGTCGCGGTCGGCAAGAACATGGAGTATGTGCTCGAGGTCATCCGCGCCGAGGGGACCAGCGAGTGGCGCACCTGCGCGCACGACGAGTTCCCGCTGTGCATGGACGGCAAGGTCACCGTCGAACTGGTGCACCTCGACACCCCCCAGGTCGCCGCCGACAAGCAGGGCTCGGTCGCGCTCGCCGGCGACCCGGTCGGCACCCCAATGGGCCGTGTGGTCATGGGCCGCGGGCACATGGCGCTGCTGGCCGCCAACTCCGCGTACCGGTTCCACGCCGACCGCCCGAGCGTGATCTTGCTGCAGACCATTTGCGGCGATGACACCATCGAGCGGTGGGGCGAGATCTGCCTGCGCTAGTCGCAACCGCCCTCCACCTGCCACCGTCTTCAACTGAACGCCATACACGACATCTCGAGGAGCACGAACTTGAGCACCAACGAAGCAACCGACGTGATCGCTTCTGAACCCAACGCAGAAGGCTATTGCGAGTTCACCCTCGGCCACTTCCACTTCCGCCGCGACGAGTACTTCGCCTACGTCACTTGGCCGACGGGCAACCACACGATGAGCGTCGACGACTTCCTCCGGGCGATGCAGCGCGACGTCGCCTGGGACTTCTTCTACGGCACGGTCAACTTCGACCACGTCGTCGGCACGATCAACCACTACGGAACCGTCGACCTGTTCGGTGGCCGGTTCAACGAGACCTACCGCAAGGCCGAGCGCGATTACTCCGAGACCTTCGACTCGAACATCATCCGCGAGACGTTCAAGTCGGTGCTCGACGACTGGACCATCGAGGGGTTCGACCCCTTCGCCAGCCCCGCCGAGACCGACAATCCCTTCGGTGTAAAGATCGGTTCCAACACCGACGCGGTCACCCGTCGGCGAGTGGCCGCGCAGCGCATGGTGGGCGTGCCCGGCGATGAGGAGATCCGCACCGACAAGACCCACCCGGTCAACCGGATGTTCGCCGACGTCGACCAGAGCGAGCCGGAGGTGCACGTCGAGCCCGGCTTCGAGGATCGGGTCGCCGGGTTCAACCTGTTCGCGTACCTGAGCCGCAGCAACGTCACCTGGAACCCCTCGGTCGTCAGCGTGTGCAAGGAGAGCCTGTACTGCCCCACCACCGAGGAGTACATCTTGCCGATCATCCACGGCAACGACCGGGTGGAGTGGTTCGTCCAGTTGAGCGACGAGATCGAGTGGGTGGTGGAAGACCGCGACACGGGTGCGCTGCGCTCGAAGGTGACCATGCGCGCCGGCGACGTGGCGGCGATGCCCGGCGACATCCGCCATCGGGGATACAGCCCGAAGCGCTCGATGCTGCTGGTGTGGGAGAACGCCTCGGGCGACCTTCCGGAACTGATCCGTACTGGCCAGGCCCCTGTGTACCCGGTGGAGTTCTAGGCCTCGCTGATGGCCGAACTGCTCAGCCTGGAAGAGGCCGTGGCGACGCTCGTCACCGATGGCATCACCATCGCAATGGAGGGGTTCACCCACCTCATCCCGCATGCCGCCGGCCACGAGATCATCCGCCAGGGCCGGCGCGACCTGCACCTCGTGCGGATGACGCCCGACGTGATCTACGACCAGCTGATCGGTGCGGGATGCGCCACCAAGCTGACGTTCTCGTGGGGCGGGAACCCGGGTGTCGGATCGCTGCACCGCTTGCGCGACGCCGTCGAGAACAAGTGGCCGCACGAGTTGGCGATCGAGGAGCACAGCCATGCCGGCATGGCTACCCGCTACACCGCCGGCGCATCAGGGCTCCCGTTCGGCGTGCTGCGCGGCTACGTCGGCACCGATTTGACCGAGCACACCGACTCGATCGCACCGATCACGTGCCCGTTCACCGGCGAGCAGCTCACGTCCATCGCGGCGCTCAACCCCGATGTCAGCGTGATCCACGCCCAGCGCGCCGACCGCGAGGGCAACGTGCAGATCTGGGGGCTGGTCGGCATCCAGAAAGAGGCGCTGCTCGCCGGGCGGGCCACGATCGTGACGGTGGAGGAAGTGATCGACCACCTTCCCCCGACCTACGGTGCCGTGGTCATCCCCGGTTGGGCAATCAGTGCCGTGTGCCACGTGCCCGACGGCGCCCATCCCAGTTTTGCGATGGGTTTCAGTGAGCGCGACAACGACTTCTACCGCCGCTGGGACGCCATCTCCAAAGACCGCGACACGTTCACGGAGTGGATCGATCGTCACGTGATTGGAACCGCCGACTACAACGAGTACCGGCTCTCCGCCGGACTCGACCTGACTCGACTCGATCAGGCCGGCGCGCATGTCTGAACCGGCGACGATCGGCACCGACGATGTGATGATCGTCAACGCGGCGCGTTCGCTCGGCTCGCTGGCGGCGAGCGGTCGGCGGGTGTGCTTCGTCGGCATCGGGTTGCCGTCGACCGCAGCCAACCTGGCCCGTCGGCTGTACGACCCGGCACCTGTCCTGATCTACGAGAGCGGATGCATCGGCTCGAAGCCAACGCGGCTGCCGTTGTCGATCGGCGACGGCGAGCTCGGCGACACTGCCGACGCGGTCGTGAGCGTTCCGGAGATCTTCGCCTACTGGCTGCAGGCCGGGCGGATCGACATCGGTTTCCTCGGTGGAGCCCAACTCGACCGCTTCGCCAACATCAACTCCACCGTCATCGGTACCTACGACGCACCCTCCATCCGACTGCCCGGCGCGGGCGGCGCACCAGAGATCGCCGGCTCGGCGCGCCAGGTGATGGTGATCATGCGCCAGAGCGCGCGGGCCTTCGTGCCGCGCTGCGACTTCCGCTCATCGATGGGTTTCGGCGACGGTCCCGGCGATCGCCAGCGGCTCGGCCTGCGCGGCGACGGGCCGACGATCGTGATCACCGACCTCGGGATCCTCCAGCCCGACCCCGAATCGTGCGAACTGGTGATGACCGCACTGCACCCCGGCGTCACCCGCGAACGGTGCACGGCGGCCACCGGGTGGCCGCTGCGTTTCGCCGCAGACGTCACCGAAACCGAGTGGCCGACCGCTACCGAAGCCACCATGCTGCGCGAGATCCAGTCGGCGTG
>JANOKQ010000121.1:0-2157 GCA_031419375.1 Acidimicrobiaceae bacterium | reverse complement strand
GCTGCTCGACCGCGTCCTCGATCGACAGGGGATGCCACCCGGCCTCGCCAACCGCATCGTCGGTGGCACGGGCGACATCGACTCCGCGCAACTCGCCCAGCGGCTGTGGGCACTGGGGCGCCTGGTTGCAGGCGATTCACTGATGTCGGCGATGTTCGATGTTGGCCTCGACGGGATCGCCCAGCGGACGCGAGACACGACATTGCAGCCGGCACTCGACAGCTTCCTCGCCGACCACGGCCACCGCGGCAACGACGAGTACGAGTTGGCAACGCCCGCCTGGGTGATGGACCCAGCACCGGTCTACGCGGCCATCGACCGGTTGCGCCACGCACCAGCCGAACGCGACCCGTTTGAAGCCGGCGACCGCCTCGCTGCCGACGCTGACGCCTCGCTTGCCGAGGCCACGCGACGCGTGCCGCGACGGATGCGTTCGATGATCCGCCGCTGCGCCATGGTGGCCCGGCAGGGCGCGATCGGACGGGAGCGGGCCAAGGACATCTTGGTACTCGAGAACCTGGGGGCACGACGGGTGCTGCACGAGTTGGTACGACGAGCCGCCGAGCGCGGCGGGCCCACCGACGTGCGGGCGGCGTTCTGCGTCACCATCACCGAACTGGCGGATTTCGTTGCCCGGCCCGGCGATTTCGCCGACCTGATCGCGCAGCGATCGGCGTTGCAGCGCTATCTCGACGAGCGAATCCCGCCACCGTGGTTCGACGGCCGCATTCCCGACCCGACCACGTGGACGGTGCGCGTCGATGTGCGTCCGTCCGCACCGGCGGCGGGCACGACGCTCACCGGCATCGCCGTCAGCGGCGGCGTGGCATCGGGCCCGGCCCGTGTGATCGTCGATCCCGCCGATCCTCGCGGCCTCGCACCGGGCGAGGTACTGGTGTGCGCGATCACCGACCCATCGTGGACACCACTGTTCCTCAGTGCCTGTGCCGTGGTGTGTGACACCGGTGCTCTGCTGAGCCATGCAGCAATCGTTGCACGCGAACTCGGCATCCCTGCTGTGCTCAGCGTCGCGGGAATCACTTCAATGGCCGACGGGACCATGCTCCACGTCGACGGCACGGCCGGGACCGTGCGAATCGGCCCCGGTCCGAACGGGTAGCGCATCGCTCGAATCTCTGGCTACAGGTTGATCGCTCGTTCCGTCAACGCGTCGCCAGCCACCCGGGTGTGATGCATGATCCGTGGTTCGGTGGGGTTGTACGGGCGGGCGCGGTGCAGGACGCAACGGTTGTCCCACATCACCAGATCGCCGGGCACCCACTGGTGTTCGTAGGTACGCGGGCTCCGGCACGCATGGTCGAGCAAGTCGGCGAGCAACGATTCCGATTCCGCTTCGGACAGACCGTTCACCCCGTAGGCGTGACGCCCGATGAACAACGCCGACCGTCCAGTCACCGGATGCACCTTCACCAGCGGCCGCCGCGGCGGATTGACCACGTCGAATCCGTACGAACCGACCGAGGTGTCGGTGAAGCCGATCTTGGCCTGGGAGTACTTGATCGAATGGAACGCGGACAACGTGTCCAACCGCTGCTTCATCGCCGCCGACAGCTCGTCGTAGGCAGCGCGCATGTCGGCCCACTCGGTCGTGCCGCCGGAACCGGGAACCACGTGGGCCGACAGCATCGATGCCTTGGCCGACACCGGCAGGTACGAGCTGTCGGTGTGCCAGCCCTCGTTGCCCCGCAGGATCTGCATCGACGGCTCATCGGGCGATCGGAAGCGGCCGTCCCTGGTGACGTTGGTGATCGGCGTGACCCCGGTGAAACCGGCGACGTCTTCGAGTGCACCGAAGCGAGTTGCGAATGCAACCTGCTCGGCATCGGTGAGGTGCTGTCCTGGGAACACGAGCACGGCACGTTCGTGGAACGCAGCCTCGATGGCGCGCCACGTCGCTCGGTCAAGCTGCGCGAGACGGACGCCGGTGACGACGGCCCCAACGGTTGCGTCGATCGCCGTGATGGACAGTTCGGTCATCGGGCCTCAATTCGGAATGCGATGGATCGACGCGGTCGTTTGCGCGGCGGTCGTTTGCGCGGCGGTCGTTTGCGCGGCGGTCGTCTGCGCGGCGGTCGTCTGCGCGGCGGTCGTCTGCGCGGCGGTCGTCTGCGCGGCGGTCGTCTGCGCGGCGGTCAT
>JANOKQ010000120.1:0-4122 GCA_031419375.1 Acidimicrobiaceae bacterium | reverse complement strand
CGGCTTACTCGCCGCGCTCGGCCGGGATTGCGCCGGGGCGCTCATGGTGTTGCCCGCAGGGGAGGGCCCGCCGACCGAATCGGAGTCACCCGAACTGCTCGACGCCGACGCGGTCGAGCAGCGTGTCCGGGCGCTTGGCGTATATCCGCTCGGTGTGACCGGCAAGGTGCGCGCGTCGCTGCCGGGTGTGCAGCCGAAGCTGTTGCTCTGTGGGCGCGGCGGCGAGTGGTTTCTCGCCCGACGCGATGCACCGACGGGTCGTCGGTGCGTCTCCATCAGGAGGACGCGTGTCAGGCGTTGTCGGTGATGACACATCTCCCGAACACAAGTACGAGGCGCATGGTGGCCCGAAACTCCGCAAGATCGCGGAGGTGCTCACCGCTTGGAACGGCTCGGCGGTGGAGCTGCTCCGATACGAGGCGTTCAGTGTGGTCGTTGGCAACGCCGATCTCCATGGCAAGAACATCTCGTTTCTCCATCAGGGTGACGGAACCATCAAGCTTGCTCCGATGTACGACGTGATGTGTACGACGCACTACAACGGGTCCGACGGGGGCCGGGACGTCGACACCGAACTCGGGCTGTTCATCGGCACACAGACCGACATCGTTCGTGTGACGCTCGATGATCTGGTCGCCGAGGCGAGGAGCTGGGGGATACGTACCACGGTCGCCCGCACAGTGGTCACCGAGCTTGTCGGAGCGATCGACGCCGCGATCGATCGTACGCGCGCGGCGATCGACGTCGATGTTCCGGATGCGATCGTCGAGCGCATCCGGGCCCGTACCCGCACGTTCTCTGAGTACCCGCACGTTCTCCGAGTAGCCGACCGCGCAACTTTCTTGACAAGGTTGACTTGACAGGGTTGACCCCTCTAACGTGGACCGCGTGGCTACCACATCCTCGTCAATCGAGCGGTCGGTCCGAGCGTTCGAAGACGAGCTTCGCCGCCAGGTCGAGCGATTCGGCCCCCTCACCGGCGACCCCGAGGCAATCGGCAGACGCGCAGCTCGCGTTCTTGCTGCCGGTGGTGCGTGGTCGGCCGATGTCGGGCCGTTCTACGACACCGCCGGTGCCAGGGCAGCGCTCGACGGGGTGTCGAAACAGGCTGTATCGCAGCGCGTCGCCGACGGCCGCATTTTGGCGCTCCGGCTCGCACCCGACGGCACAGGCCGCGAGCGGCTGGTCTATCCCGTGTGGCAGTTCGTGCCGGTGGTGTTACGCCACCTTTCGCGCGTGCTGACAGCGGCCGGGTTCGATGCCGAGCGTGCCGTTACCGGGTGGACAATCGCCGCGTGGCTCACGGCACCCGACCCTGCCACATCGGGGCGGACGCCACTCGAACTGCTGCGCGCCGGGCACGTCGAGCAGGTGGTCACCGCCGCCGCCGAGGTCGCCAATTCGCTCGGCACTGGAGAACGCGCCGCCCTCGTTTCGGGGGTAGCTGCCGTCGGTTGGCGATGAGTCCGGCACGCTCGGGTCTCGGCGGACCGCCCGTGTCGGTGGACGGGTTTCCGGAGGCCGCTGTTGCGACCGAATTGCATCGCTTGTCCGAGTATCCGGGAACCTGGTGGTACTCGTCGGTTGCTCGTGAAACTGATTCGGACGGAGGACGATTCGACCTGACTCATCCCGACGGCACGTGTTACGCCGCCGAGAGCCTCGCCGGCGCTGTCGTCGAGAAACTGCTCCGCACGCCGGCCAAGGTCGTGGTTGCGGAGCGCCTCACGGAGTTGTTCCACCTCACCGCCGTCGTGCGCGTCTCGCCCCGCACAGCCGACCTCACCAACCGCCGCGCCACAGGATTCGGGCTGAACGCGGAGGTTCATAGCTCACTCGCCTATGCACCCACCCGCCAGTGGGCCACAGCGTTGCATGCCGCTGGCTTTCGGGCCCTCCGCTATCGACTTCGCAACGACGTCTCCCAGCGCCTTGCCGGGCGGGCACTGTTCGGGAGAGCAGGGCTGCGCCACCGCGCTCCGGCCGGAATGAGCTCGACCGTTCAATCGGTCGATATTGATCGGATCGAGTCGATCCTCACCGGCCTCGGAGTGGAGATCCGGCCGATCCCAGCACGGGTACCGATCGAGCCGCCCCCACCCCTGCACGGGCGATGACATCGTCCTTCAGTTGGTCAACGACTCGTGCTTCAGTTGGTCAACGACTTGCGGTGCCTCGCCGGGCCTCACGGCGGAGGCGTAGGGCCCGAGCGTGCGCGGCGGTGACCCACAGCGGATTGCAGACCGTGTACGGGGCGATCAGCCGCGACTTCGTTCGCTGATCGATGCCCGGCTTCGTCGGCACGATCCATCGCTGTAGCGGAACGCGCCGTGCCAGCACCCCGAGCACCTGCGATTCGGCCAGTCGTTCTGTCACGCGCCAGAACCGGCGCAGGCCGAGGCTCGCGGCCGTCGCCTCGACCGGCACCTCGCTCGACGCGGCGAGCAGCAACGCATCGAACAGGTCGCGCAACCTGGTGAACCCGCCCTCCCAGCAGTGCATCGCCATCAGCAGGGCATGCACGTCGTCGCGTGGGCGCAAGACGCCGTCGATGCCCGTTCGTGATGGCTCGGCCGTGTCGATGATGAACTCGGTCGGGATGCTCGCCCACAGCGGGACGTTCGCGCGGTGATGGAACTCCACCCCGAGGGTGCCGGTCGTATCTTCCAGTGCCGGCAGGTGGTGGTGGTCGATGTCGAGACGACGGGTCGGGTTGCTGCGAAAGCCGCGTTGCGCGAGGCGGTCCCAGCGCGCGCGTGGGTCTTGGACCAGCACGTCGAGGTCGCGGAACGGCCGCTGTACCGGGCTTGGATACAGCATCGCCACCTCGAGGCCCTTCATCAACACGATCGGCCCCGAGTGCGCAGCGACCTGCTCGCGCAACAGGTGTCGACCGACTAGCACTTGGCGGGCATGAGCGCGGCGGTTCTCGCTGAGGCGATCTTCCTCGCCGAAGAGAAGGTCGAACCCGTGCGACTGCTGCAGGCCTGGCGCCCACGAGTCGACGTGGCGCCGCGCACGGTCGAGCACCTCGACTGGCGTGCGCCGCTCGGTCACGACCGCGATGAGGCCCCGAGCGCGCCAACCGTGCGTGTGATTTCCTCGCCTTCGACGAGTACGGACACGCCGTGCTCGGCTAACTGCGCGATCTGATCGAGCGCTCGTTGCAGATCGCGGTCGGGGTCACGGATCACCGTGCGGGCAAGTGCGAGCAACAGGTTGGCTTCGCCGAGGTCGGGTTCGTGCGCGTCGCGCAACAAAATCGAGCGGATCGGGTGGTGGCCCGACGGGATTGCCGTGTCGTCAGATTGGACGGGCAACACCACCTCACAGGTAGCCGGATCGATAAGTGCCACGGTGGTCGGCAACACGATGACACCCCGCCGCGCCAGTCGCCGATCGTGCCCGGCAAGGTCGTGCAACGGACCCGGGACGGCAAGCAACGCGCCTCCGTCGGGCAGCAGCATCGTCCGCAGCCGCAGCGGAAGGAGGGGGCTGGTGACAGCCGCTTCGAGCGCCTGCAGATGAAAGCACGCTGCCGTGACGATGTCGCATTCATGACGTGAGCGGCGGAGCACGATGTCGCCGCTTTCGTACAGCGTCCACATCGCCTCGCCGATCGCGGAGTCGCCTGGCGGCCGCCCGGCCAACAGCCCTAGCGAGACGTCCACGACACCGATCGAAACGGTAGGTATCGCCGTCACTGAGTCCCGTAAAGCGACACTCTCGGAAGCGATCCGGAACGTGAGCGAGCCGACCTGGACACTGAACGAGTCCGCCTCGCCGAGGCGGATATTGCCGAGCAGTCAAATCGAAGGTCCGGGCGGATACGACAGCATCGCCACGGGTATCGGGTTCATCCCGTCGGGAATGAGGTGCCCTGACGACAACAGCCCCGAGGCAAAGCCCGATACCGTGTCGACCGCTTCAATCCGTACGATATCGAACGCATGCGCAAAATCGTCGGCGAGCTCGCTGACCGTCACCGGCTCGGCAAAACCGTCGTACAACGTTGCCGCAGCCACATCGAACGCCGCCGGGTGCCCGCCGGCGGGCCACACGATGCGGGCGGGTTCGAGCTGACGCCGAGCGGCGGGCAGCGAGATTCGGAGCGGACCGTCG
>JANOKQ010000119.1:0-6634 GCA_031419375.1 Acidimicrobiaceae bacterium | reverse complement strand
AGACGATCGACTCGGCGCTCTGCACGAGCTCGTCCGCGCTCAGGACGCCATCGAGGTTGGGCACGGTGGTCACGACGCGCTCATCTCGGTCGTCGAGACGCGTGCAGGCTTGCGCCCGTAGACGATCAGGCTCTTGCCGAGTACCGGTGCCAGGCCGCGCTCGAGCACCTTCAACCCGGCCGGCTGGGAGGTGATCTCCCACTCCAGCAACTTGCGATAGGTGTTGACTGCCTTGCTATCGGTACGACGCGGGCCGACCAAGCACTTGAGCCACCAGTACGGCGAATGCAGGGCGTGGGCATGATGGCTGCCGGTGATCGTGAGGCCGGCGGTGCGCAGTTTGGCCTTGAGCTCGGTGGCGGAGTAGATGCGAACGTGGCCACCCTCGCTCTTGGGAGCGTGGTACTCGTCGCTGAGCATCCAGTTGACCTTCTCGGGCAACCACGTCGGGACCGTCGCTGCGAACGTGCCGCCGGGCTTGAGCACGCGGACGAACTCGGCGATTGCGCCCATGTCGTCGGGAATGTGTTCGAGCACCTCACTGGTGATCACCCGGTCGAAGCTGTTATTGGCGAAGGGGAGCCGGGTGGCGTCGCCGCGCATCACCCCGACGTAGCGAGTTGCGGTGATCTCGTTGGCCTCGATCATCGCCCCGAACACCGCCCGCGTGGCGATTACTTCGTCCATCGCGTAGTCGAGCGCAACCACTTCGGCACCTTGGCGGGCGAGTTCGAACGCGTGGCGGCCGAAGCCGGCACCAGCGTCGAGCACGAGGTCGCCCGGTTGCACGCCGAGTCGGTCGGTTTTGATGGTGAGCATTGGGTTCAACGTCTGCCGTTCGTGCGCGACTTGGCGATGTTGGTCGGCATCGCCAGCACCTCGCGGTACTGCTCGACGGTGAGTTGCGCGCAGTGCTGCCAGCTCCACCGCTCGGCCACACGTTGACGGCCGGCCGCTCCGATGCGGGCACGAAGCTCGGCGTCGTCGAGGCCACGGCGGATCGCGGCGACGAGCGCTTCGACATCACCGGCGCGGCACTGCAGCACGGTGTCGCCGTCAGTTCCGGTCACCTCGGGAAGGGCGCCGCCGTCGGTGGCGACGACGCAGATCCCGGTGCTCATCGCCTCGATCGCCGGCAAGCTGAACCCCTCGTACAGGCTGGGGACCACGGCCAGTTCGGCCTCGGCGTACAGCTCGACGATGCGTTCGTCGGCCACGCCCGACACGAAGTCGATGTACGGGCGCAGCCCGAGCTTGTCGATGAGGTCGGCGCTGGCACCCTCGCGGGCGGTGCCGACGATAGTGAGGCGGATGTCGCGCTCGGTGCGCAGCTTGGCCATCGCCTCCAGCAGGAACGCCAAGCCTTTCAGGGCGACATCGGCCGATGCAGTGGTGATCAGCCGGCCAGGTTGACGGGCCACGCCCGGCAGCGGTCGGAACAGGTCGGGATCGACGCCGACACCGACGAGGCGCATCCGGTCGAGCGCCACGCCCATATCGGTGTGGATGTCGTTGATGCTGTTCTTGCTGACCACCACGATGCGCGGCATCCGCCGGGCAACACGGCCCTGCATCTTCACGAACCCGTACCAGCGCCCGACGCTGCGGCGCTTGCGGCGATTCGTGGCGTGCTCCATCTCGAGCGCCCGGTCACGGGTGATCGGATGATGCAACGTGACGATGGTGGGGATCAACTTTTCGACCTGCAGCATTCCGTAGCCGAGGCACTGGTTGTCGTGGACCAGGTCGAAGTCGCGGGTTCGCTTCTTGAGCACATCGAGCACTCGAACACTGAACCCGAGCGGCTCGCCGAAGGTCCCCGTCACGTGCGACAACGTTTCGGCCAGATCACCTTTGGTCTTCACTTCCCAGTACGCAGGGATGCGGCCGGGGTAGTAGTCGTTCCACAGGTCGAGGCTGGGCAATTTGTGCAGATGCACGCGCTCGTCGAGCACGGGATACGGCTGCCCACTGAAGACTTCGACGTGATGGCCGAGATCGGCGAGTGCTTTGGTGAGGTGACGGGTATAGACACCCTGACCACCCACGTGGGCCTTACCCCGATAGGTGAGGTAGGCGATGCGCAACGGAGCGTCGGAATCAGTGACGCGCCCCGCAGCAGGCGAGATTTCGCCGGGCCGAGCAGACATGGCTGAAAACGCTACCCGCGGGTAATGAGCGGCGGTTAAGCGGAGGCGGACTGCCATCCAATCGTCATCGTTCGCTGAAGCATGTCCCCTGGTAGAAGTACATGTGGGCGTCCGAGGTTGACTGCGTCGGGAGGACCCGATTGGGGCTCGATGCAGGTCGCGTGGGCGGGCTCGTCGTACACCACCCAGTGGTCGCAATCACTGCCGACGGCCACCCGTAACCCGTCGCCGTGCAGTGCGCCGGGCCGCCTGATCGGCCCCGCCACGGTGAACATCAGCGGCCCGATCGGCCCGGTGAAGCAGTCGTCCCATGGCCGCGGTTTCGGCTCGACCAGTCGTCCGCTGGGGAGGCCGTCGGCCCCGCGTTCGTACATCGCGGCGAACAACAATCGGTCCTCGGCGGGCTTGACGAACCAGGGGTGGTAGCCAATGGTGACCGGCATCGAATCGTGCCCGGCGACCACCGTGAGGACGCAGACCAGTGCCTCGGGGGTGAGTTGGACGTGTTGATGGGCGGTGCCGCCGAGGGGCCAGTCGAGCGGGCATGACAGTTCGGCATGGTCGAGCCCGTGGTCGAGTACCGTCCACGGGGTCACGAAACCGGTGCCGTGGATTGCGTTGGGCGGTGCGTTCTCATCGAGTTCGATGGCGCGGCCGCCATGGGTGAAGCGGGCGTCGCGGACGCGTCCGGCGTAGGGCACCATCGGATAGCAGCCCCATGTCATCGGATGCGACGACGAATCGCCAGCGATCAGCAGGGGGAGGTCGGCCACGGTGAGCGCGGCGATTCGACCGCCGTCGGCGGGGCTCAGGTGGGCGACGGCGTCGCCTGCGGTCAGCTCGAGCATGTCCCGATTCTGGCAGGATCGGTGGTCGTGCGAGCGTTGGTGCAACGAGTCCGGTCGGCAAGCGTGACGGTCGTGACGAACGGCGCTGGGCGAGACGTCGCCGCGCGACGTGAGGAGGTGGGCCGGATCGGGCCGGGGCTGTGCGTGTTGGTGGGCGTGACCCACGCCGACACCGGTGCGCACGCGCGCAAGCTTGCCGACAAGATCTGGAACCTCCGCATCATCGACGACGATGCCGGCGTGATGAACCGTTCCGTCGCCGACACCAGTTGCGAGGTGCTGATCGTCAGCCAGTTCACGCTGTACGGCGACACCACTGCAGGGCGGCGCCCGAGTTGGATCGCGGCGGCGCGTCCCGAGCACGCCGAACCGTTGGTCGATGCGGTCGCCACGCATCTGCGGTCATTGGGGGCAACGGTGGCGACGGGCCGGTTCCGTACCGACATGGAGGTGTCGATCGTCAACGACGGACCGGTCACGGTGATGCTCGAGATCCCCTGAACACCATCAGCCGGCACATGCCGAATGCGAGGGCGGCCAGCGCGACGAACGGCCAGTCGCCGAGCGCGGTGTACCACGTGGTGCCGGAGTGCAGCTCGGCCACGCGTGAGATCACGGCCTGTTCGCTGACACCGGTGCGGTCGAATACGGTCCCGTCGGCGGCGATGAAGGCGCTGAAACCCGTGGGCGATGCCTGCACCACCCACCGCCCGTTCTCGACTGCGCGCAGCCGGCTCGACGCGACCTGCTGGGTTTGCAACACGGTGCCGGTGTAGCTCGAACCGTTCGTCGGGTTGAGGATCACCTGGCCGCCGTCGTTCACCCCGTCGCGGGCTCGTGGCCCGAAGAACACCTCCCACGAGATCACCACGGCGAGCCGTTCGCCCGTGGCCAGTTCGACCACCGCTGGGCCGCTGCCCGCAATGGCATCGCGGGGAACCTGATCGACGGGGGCACCGAGCGCGTCGAGCAGGCCGCGCATCGGCATGTACTCGCCGAAGGGCACGCGCTTCACCTTGCCGTAGCGGCTGATCACGTCCCCCTCGGGGGTGACGACCACCTGGGCGTTGAGGAAGCCCTCTCCGGTGCCGGAGCTTGATGCGGCGACATCTTCGGTGACGCCGACCGTGATCGGTGCGCCGATGCGGGCTGCCTCCGCAGCCACTTCGGCCCGCTCGACGCTCGCTGCGAACAGGGGTACGTCGATCACGTTCTCGGGCCACACGACGAGGTCGGCGCTGCCGGCGGCGATGGTCGCCGTGGCTGCGAGGTGGCGCTCGACCACTGCCCGCGAACTGGTGTTGATCGCCCGTGTACCTTGCGGACCGCCACCTTGCACGATGCTGATCCGCAACGATTCGCCGGTCGGGGCGCCGTCGGGAGCGACCGAGGCCAGCACGATCACACCGACGCACACCGCGGCACCGATCGCACCGTGGGGCTGGCCGCGCAGCCGTGCGCCGCTACGCGAACGGCGGTTGCTGGCCATCTGCGGAACCCACGGTGACGGTCCGGCTAGCGCGAACCCGATCTGGAACACCATCCACGTGATCAGCAGCACCCCACCGACGCGGGCCACGCCGAGCAGCGGGCCAGCGGCCTGGCCAATCGGCAGCGTGGCGAGGGGCACGCCGCCGAAGGGCACCACCAGCCGGACGGCTTCGACGAGGGTGTGGGCGAGGGGTCGGCCGACGACGCGCCACCGCCCGGTCGGCGCGGCGACCGCGGCGAGCGCGTGCAGGCCGGCGAACAGGGCTCCGGCGACCACGTAACCGGGGGCGGTGAGGAACCACATCCACCCCATTCCGGGGAACAGCCATCCCGCGCCGAAGAGCCACCCTCGTACCGCCCGTTGCCGACGGCTTGGGTGCTCCCCGAGGGACACCTCGAACAGCACCACGCCGATGAACGCGAGCGGCCAGAACCCCCATGGTGGCAGCGACAGTGCCACGGCGAAACCGGCGCCGAGGGCGAGTGCAGCGTTGGCGTACTTCGTCAGGAGGGCCGACTGGGTCATAGCGGCCGGAACCTTAGCTGCGGCCTGCGAGGCAATTCAGGGACTGCCGGTGGCGGCGTCGGGCTGTAGCTCGAGGTGGACCACGATCCGTTCCCGTGTCGAACCGACCGGATGGCAGGCGAACAGCGTGGCGGTGTGGGCGCGTGTCTGGTCGACGATGTACATCGCATCGGGGGTGACGATCGTGGTCTCGGTGACGGCGTAGACGAAACGCTGGTCGGCGGTGGTGAAGATGACCTCGTCGCCGGGGACGAGTCGGTCGATGTTGCGGAAGATCTTGCCGTGGCTGGTGCGGTGGCCGCCGATCACGACGTTGCCGAGCTGGCCCGGCAGGGCGGTTCCGGGCCAGTGTCCGGGACCGAGGTCGAGCGTGTTCAGCGAGATGCCTTCCAGCAGCGGGGTGACGATCGAGAGCGCGGGGACCTCCATCGTGGCCAGTTCGACGTAGGGCTCCTTCGACCGTGGCGGAGGCGGCTCAGCCGGAACCGGGAGCGGTTCGAGCGTGGTCGTTGGTGCGGGTGCGGTGGTGACAGTAGGAGGGGTCGCGGCTGTCGTCGTCGGAGCAGCGGTCGCGACCGGTGCGGCGGTCGTCGTCGCTGCTGCTGTAGCTGCTGCTGCGGGCGTTGTCTCAGCGACGATCTCGGCGGGCAGCGTCGCTGCCGGGGCAGCCTCGGTACGGCTGTCGCCGCACGCCGACGACATGAACGCCAACGCGACGATCAGGAGGGGTACGGGCCGCCAGCGCATTTCGTCAGCGTATCCCCGACCGCACGAGTCGCCCGATCATCTCGGCGGCGCGGGCACCGGAACGCACGCAGGCCGGGATACCGATGCCGTGGTAACTGGCTCCGGCCAGCGCGATCGAGGGCGGCAACTGTGCCTCGATCTGCTCGACGAGGCGGTGGTGATGCGGGCGGTACTGGGGGAACGCTCCCGGCCACCGCGAGATGCGAACGTCGGTGGGGCGGAGATCGACATCGAGGTGGAGACGCATTTCGGTGAGGGCGGCGTCGCGCAACGCCTCGTCGGAGAGGTGCAACACGGCCAACCCATCGCGCCCCAGCGAGACGCGAAGCACCGTCGTGTCGGCCGCCGATCCGTCGGCGAGGGTGTCCCAGTGCGGCCACTTCTGCGAACCGAACGACACCGCGGTGACGAGTTGCTGCACGGGCTTGGGGACGAGGTAGCCGCTCATCGCACGCAGCCGCTGCGGTAGCTGCCAGCGGGGCACGGCGACGGTGATCAACACCACGTCGGCGTACTCGATCGAGGCGAACATGTCGGCCGTACCAGCATCGAGGATGAGCCCCGCCGCCTGGGCAGCGGGGCAGGCGAGGATCACCGCATCAGCAGCCACGCCGTTGATGAGCCAGCCGTCGCCGGCCGGCTCCATGGACGCGCACGGCGCATCGGTGACGACGGTGCCGCCGAGTTCGACGATTCGTCGGGCGGTGGTTTCGACGAGCCGGCCCATGCCTTCGGCGGGACTGGAAAAGATCGGGCCGGTCGGTGCCGACGGTCGGCGGCGCGAGCCGAGCAGCACACTGCGCGCCCCGTGAGCGAGCTCGGCGAGTTGCGGCACTGCGGCCAGGCTGAACCGGTCGGTGTCGGCCGCATAG
>JANOKQ010000118.1:0-4200 GCA_031419375.1 Acidimicrobiaceae bacterium | reverse complement strand
CGCTGATGACGTCGATGACGTCGATGAACTCGATGACGTTCTGGTCGACGTTGGCCCCGATCCGGGCGCAGCGGTGTCACTCATGCCGGCCGTGCCGATGCCGCGGCCCGAACGGCTCATCGTGTGGCCCGGGCCGAGGCTCGACTGGTTTGACGAGGCGGCATGGCGCACGCTGTGTACGTCGGCATTCGAGGTTGCCCCGGCCAGCAACCGTGTGGGCGTTCGACTGGTCGGCGCTCGCTTCCACCGCACGGTGACCGAGGAGTTGGTGTCCGAAGGAATGGTCGAGGGTGCGATCCAGGTCCCGCCATCGGGTCACCCGATCATGATGCTGGCCGACCATCCAACGACCGGCGGCTACCCGGTGATCGCGGTGGTCGACCCGTCGCACCTTCGACACATCGCCCAACTGTCGCCCGGCGACACGGTCAGGTTCCGAGCAGGTGCGCCTTGGCCGAGAGGCGGTGTCGACTCCGATTGGCGACGCTGACGATGATGCCCGCCAACAGCGCACCAGACGTGCCGAGACACAAGTCGCCGACGGTGTCGCGGTAGATGCCGAGTTGTTCTACCTTCTGCACGAATGAGGTGTACTCACCGACTTCCCAGATGAGCGCAGTGATTGCGCCCGCACCCGTGACGAGCCAGATCAGCTCCCATGCCGGGCGATCGGGGCGCAGCGAGATACCGAGTGCGAGCCCGAGGATCAGCCAGTTCGCGAAGTGCGCTGCGTCGTCGAACCAGCTGAAGCGGTCGAACAAGTCAAGAGCATTCCCGGCGAGGTCGACGACGAAGGATGTGGTCACGAGCGCGTCGGCGGCGTGCGGGTAGCTCGGCGTCGGGCTGCGCCGGTGCCGTGACCGGCGGCGGGCGACGAGCCACAGCAGCGCGGGCACAGCGCACAGCAGCGGGTACACGACCGCTCTGGCCCCCATCGCTTTGTCGCGGAACCGTTCTGCATCGCCGAGAACCAGTGCAGTTGCCAGCAGTGCCACCAGCGTGATCTTCGTTGCCACGTTGAGGTATCTCGCGCGACGGTGTCGGTGCGTGTTGGGAGCGTCCACCCCAGGACCATACGAGTTCGACAGGTCGTCGGGGTAGGTTGTCGAAATGGAGCGGCGCATCTACGGACTCGAGAACGAGTACGGCGTGACGTGCACGCTGCGCGGGCAGCGCCGGCTCAGCCCCGACGAGGTGGCCAGGTACCTGTTCCGGCGCGTCGTCAGCTGGGGCAGGAGCAGCAACGTGTTTCTGCAGAACGGTGCCCGCCTGTACCTCGATGTCGGCTCGCACCCCGAATACGCCACGCCCGAATGCGACAGCCTGTACGACGTCGTGGTGCACGACAAGGCCGGCGAACGCATCTTGGAAAGCTTGCTCGTGTCGGCCGAGCAGCGACTGCGCGAGGAGGGCATCCGCGGCACGGTGTACCTGTTCAAGAACAACACCGATTCAGCCGGCAACAGCTACGGCTGCCACGAGAACTACCTCACCAGCCGCAGCGACGAGCTGAGCCACTACTCCGAGGTGCTGATCCCGTTTTTCGTCAGCCGACAGATCTACACCGGTTCGGGCAAGGTGCTACAAACCGCTCGCGGTCCACTGTTTTCGATCGCACAGCGGGCCGAGCACATCTGGGAGGGCGTATCCAGCGCCACCACCCGCAGCAGGCCGATCATCAACACCCGTGACGAACCCCATGCCGATGCCGAGCGGTACCGTCGGCTGCACGTGATCGTCGGCGATTCCAACATGAGTGAGTACACCACGTTCGTGAAGATGGGGTCAGCGGCGTGCATGCTGCGGATGCTCGAGGACCCGTCGGTGGTGCTGCGCGATATGACGCTCGAGAACCCGATCAGGGCAATCCGCGACATCAGCCACGACATCACCTGCCGTCGGCGCGTCCGCCTGGCCAACGGCCGCGAAGTGCGGGCCATCGACATCCAACGCGAGTACCTCGACCGGGCGCTGCGCTACGCCGACACCAAGGGCTTTCCGCCGTTGGAGCAAAAGGCGCTCGACATGTGGGAGCACTGCGTCACCACGATCGAGGACGAACCACTGAAGCTCGACCGCGAGGTCGATTGGGTGATCAAGCACAACCTGATCGAGTCGTTCCGTGCCCGCCACAACCTCACTCTCGGCGACGCCAGGGTGCAGTTGCTCGATTTGCAGTACCACGACATCAGTCGCGGCCGCAGTCCGTTCTACAAGTTGCAAGACCGCGGGATGATCGAGCGGATCTGCACCGACGCCGACATCGACCTCGCCGTTGATGTTCCGCCGCAGACCACCCGGGCACGGTTGCGCGGCGAGTTCATCAAGAAGGCCAAGGAGAAAAAGCGCGATTACACCGTCGATTGGGTGCATCTCAAACTCAACGATCAGGCGCAGCGCACGGTGTTGTGCAAGGACCCGTTCAAGAGCCGCGACGAGCGCGTCGAAAAGCTCATCGCCTCGCTCTGAGCGCACGTTGCCGACGTTTCGCACCCTGACCGTCGTCGAGGCGGTGGCGTCGCGCCCGGGGCTGCAACGCCTGGTGCTCGACGATTCCAGTCGAGCGGAGGCGATCACCCAACTTGTCGGCGAGATCGCCGTGGGTGACGAAGTGGTGGTCAACACCACCGCTGTCGATCTTGGTCTGGGTACCGGTGGGTGGCACTTCGTGCAGTGGAACCTCGCCCGCCGCGAGCTGGTGATGCCCGGCGGCGGGCACATCATGAAGCTGCGCTACACCGGTGCACAGCTCGACACCGGTGCTGCTGAGTTGGCGAGTGCATCGGAAACGGTGGCAAGTGAACCGGCTGGTTTGCCGTGCCTCGGTGGCGTGCCCGTGCTCGTCGGGAGCGTGCACAGCCAGGTTGGTGTGGCCGCGGCGATGATCCGTTCGCTCGACTCGCACGCGCGGGTGTCGTACGTGATGACCGACGGCGCAGCGCTTCCGATCGTGATCAGCGATCTGGTCGCACAACTCGTCGACCGCGGCCTGCTGACCGGCACGATCACCGCTGGGCATGCGTTCGGCGGCGACCTCGAAGCGGTGTCGGTGCCGTCCGCGTTGCAGTTGGCAGTGGAGGTGCAACGCGCCGACATCGTCATCTGCGCGATGGGTCCGGGGGTGGTTGGCACCGCCACGACACTTGGCACCTCCGCGGTGGAAGCCGCATCGGTGCTCACCGTTGCCCACCAGCTCGGGGCCCGTCCGGTGCTGATGGTGCGCGCCAGCGACGGCGACGGCCGGGAGCGCCATGCTGGCATCAGCCACCACAGCCTCACTGCTCTGGCACTCACCCCCGTTGGTGTCGACGTGCCGTGTGCGCAGGAGTTGGCCGAGCGACTGGGCGACATCGGCCCGCATCGGCGTGTGCTCGTTGCCGACGCCGCGGTGGGTGGCGTGGCCGAGGTCCTCGATCGATTCGGGGTGCGGGTCACCACAATGGGCCGTGGTCCGGTCGAGGACGGCTTGTTCTTTCGGACCACGGCTGCTGCGGCCGCGCATGCCGTACATTCACGCAGCGAGCCGGTTACGGTGACAACCGAATGAGAGACGATCATGGTGCCGCAGCCGACCACTTCGCAGGTACCTTCGGCGGCGCCACAGACGTCGATGTCGTGAACCAGTCCGATCATGTCGAGTCAGCGGGGCACAAGAAGCTCAACCCGTTCGTCGAATGGGTTGTGGTTGTGTTGGTGGCCGTCTCGTCGGCGCTGCTGGTGCGGGCCTACGTGGTGCAACAGTTCGCTGTCGACGGTCAGTCGATGGACACCACCCTGCACAGCGGAGATCGGGTGCTGGTCAACCGGCTCAGCTATCGCCTCCACGATCCACGTCGCGGCGACGTGGTCGTACTGAAGCGGTTCGACAGTTCCAGCGCAGAGCGAGACCTCATCAAGCGGGTGATCGGCTTGCCCGGCGAGACCGTGCGAATTACCAACTGCACGGTGTACATCGACGACCGCCCCCTCACCGAGCCATACATCGATCCGGCGTTGCAGGCCCGCGACGGTTGCAATGGCGACTTCACGTTGCCCGAACCGGTTCCCGCCAACACCGTGTTCGTGCTCGGCGATCACCGCGGCGCGTCAAGTGACAGTCGGGCGTTCGGTCCGGTCACCGAGGATGTGCTGATTGGGCGGGCGTTCGTGATCATCTGGCCGACAAGCGACTGGGCCTGGTTGTAGCCACCACCAACGCGC
>JANOKQ010000117.1:0-2156 GCA_031419375.1 Acidimicrobiaceae bacterium | reverse complement strand
AGCAGCTCCGCGACCGCCTGGCCGCCCGGCTCGGGGCGGACCTCACTTCGCGCGCCGAGCACGTCGAGTGCGTCTCTATCCCGATGCGGCCCGGCGTGGCGAACCTGGCGCAATCGACGGTCGGCTTCGGTGCGGCCGCCGGGTACGTGCACCCGGCCACCGGCTACTCAGTTGCCGCGTCGTTGCGTGCCGCACCGCACGTCGCCGCGGCAATTCGCACGGCAGTTGCGATCGACGAACCCCGGCTGCGGTCGCGGACCGTGTGGGATGCGGTGTGGCCGCGCCCGCAGCGCCGGGCCAGGGCGCTACACGACTACGGGTTGGCGTCGTTGCTGCGTTTGTCGCACGAGGACATCGCCGTGTTCTTCGAAGCGTTCTTCTCGCTCCCGACAGACAGGTGGTCTGCGTACTTGCGCGTGGACGCCACCGCTGCGGAGGTGGGACAGGTGATGGCTGGCGTGTTCAGGAACGTGCCGTGGCGGGTTCGTCGGCAGTTGGCGGCGGGGGACCCGCGTCTGCTGATCCGCCTGTTGCGCTGACGACCTCCGCACGGCCGGACAAACCCATCCGCCGCTGGGCTGCGCTGCGTCGGATGGCGAGCACCCATCCGACGATCACCGCGATGGAGAAGACCCACCACTGCATCATGTACGACAGGTGCGAACCTTCGGTCAGCTCCGGCGGAGGCACCGGTGCGGGCGTCGCCGTCGGTGCGGGCGCGGTGGCGAGCAGTTCGAGATAGACCGGTTCCACCTCGCCGGGGAGTTGGTCGGCTATCCGGTTGATGTCGATCCGCTGGAACTCGGTGAGTTCCCCGGCCGGGTCGGTGAGACCTCCCAGCCGCCGTCGCTCGGTGGCGCGGACTCGCCCCGAGATCGTCACCTCATCCGCCGGTGGTTCGGGGGTGGGCGCGCCCTCCTGAACGAAGCCGCGGTTCACCAACAGCGTGGCCCCACCGTCGATCCGCAACGGAGTGACGACGTGGCGGCCAACGATGCCGCCTTGCGAGCGGTTGATGATCACGACCTCGTCGTCACCCGCATACGTGCCGGTGACCTCGACGGTCCGCCATGCGACCGACTGTGGATCGGTTGCGGCCGCCGCGGCAACCGTGGTGTAGTCGGCGGCTGGCTGGGACGACCGCGACTCGACTTGTGTGTTGAAATCGCGGCGGTCCTGCAGCCGGTGCAGCTGCCAGAACCCGAGGTTGACCATCAGGACCACCGCGCCGACGACGAGCAGATGAAACGCCAGCCACTTCGGCCGGAACAGGAACCGGTACATCGCCGACGACGTTAACGCTGCCGCCCGCGGTGCCCACCGCGTGCTGCTGGCCGCGTGCTGCCGGCTGGTATGCGCCGCGGGCCCATTACCGTGTCGAACCGTGCCAATCAACGACCAGCAAGGACAGCCTGTGGCCATCGTGACCGGTGCCGGAAGCGTGGCAGGGATTGGCTTTGCGATCGCGCGGCGCCTCGCCCGATCCGGGATGCACATCGCGATGACCGCCACCGGTGCGCACATCCACGACCGGGTTGACACGCTGCGGGCCGAGGGGTACTCGGCCGACGGCTACGTTGCCGATCTGCGCGACCCAGCCGCAGTCGAGGCGATGGTGGACGCGATCGTACGGTCCGGCCATGACGTACGGACCGGGACGGTGGACGTGTTGGTCAACAACGCCGGCATGGTTTCAGTGGCCGGGGGTTCCGACGCGTTCAAGCTGATCGACGAGCTCACCATCGACGAATGGGACGACGCGATGCGCCGTAACGCAACCAGCGCGTTCCTGATGTCGAAGGCGGTCATCCCTGGAATGCGCGACCGCGGCTATGGGCGAATCGTGCACATCTCGTCGGTGACCGGTCCGGTGGTGGCGCTCGAGCGGGCGTCGGTGTACGGCGCGTCGAAGGCGGCGATGCTCGGCATGGCCAGGGCGACAGCGCTCGAAGTGGGCAGGCACGGCATCACCGTCAACGTGGTCGCACCCGGCTGGATCCACACAGCGTCGTCAAGCGACACCGAACTCGCTGCCGGCGCGGCATCACCACTTGGCCGCTGCGGCACCGCTGACGAGGTGGCCGCAGCAGTGGAGTTCCTCGCCAGTAGGGACGCCGCGTACATCACCGGCACGATGCTGATCGTCGATGGCGGCA
>JANOKQ010000116.1:0-5606 GCA_031419375.1 Acidimicrobiaceae bacterium | reverse complement strand
AAGTTTTTTGAGATCCCCCCTTGCGTTCATGTGAAGTGGTATGGAACAATGACACGGTTGTAATTACAACGGAGGCAGTCGAGATGAACATCGCACACATCACCGATCAAAAAAGCTGGCAGGACGAGGCGAACTGCCTCGGGGTCGACCCCGACCTGTTTTTCCCAGAGCGTGGCGCGTCGACACGCGAGGCCAAGGAGGTGTGCCGCGGCTGCGTGGTCCGTCTCGACTGCCTCGAGTACGCCCTCACCAACGGAGAAAAGTTCGGGATTTGGGGAGGACTGTCCGAGCGCGAGCGGCGTCGCCTGCGACGCCAGCGGGCCCTCTCGGTCCGCAAGGTCACGGCCTGACACGGGCGATCTGGCCGCGGTTCGGGCCAACCCCGGTGCTAACCTAGTTACATGTTCGCTTTTCTCGACCCCCCCGAGATCATTCTGATCATCGTTGTCGTGCTCGTTCTGTTCGGCGGTTCGCAGCTTCCAAAGCTCGCCAAGAACCTCGGTAAGGCCCAGCAAGAGTTCAAATCCGGTCTCGACGAGGGCAAGAAGGACAAAGAGGACAAAGAGGACAAAGAGGCCGCCGACGAGACCAAGCGCTCGTCGAACTGACCGAGGCCGTTGCGCGACGCCCCCCCGTCGTCACCCGGAAAACCAAACAGCCACCGCAGTGATCCACTGGATCTCGGCGGTGGCTGCTTCGCGTCTCGTGACCGGCCCGGAATGAAGTGCGGCCGGTATCAGCGCACGGGCGCGGCCGGTATCAGCGCACCGGCGCGGCCGGTATCAGCGCACCGGCGCGGCGTCGCGGCGACGCTTTTGGATGCGGCGACGCTCTCGCTCACTGCAACCACCCCACACACCATGTTCGATCTTTTGGTCCAACGCGTACTCGAGGCATTGCCCCGAGACCGGGCAGTCGGCACAGATTTTGCGAGCGCGGTCAACCCCGACGCCGTCGCTAGGGAAAAACACGGCCGGCGGATAGTTCCGGCAATTGCCAGCGTTCATCCAGGCGGTTGCCGACTCCTCGTCGGTTGCGCCGCCCATGGTGTCGGGCCCCGAATCCTCGGCCCTGCGCCCCGTTGCCGTGCTGGCCAACGATTTTTTGGCTGTCGATTTCCTCGGTGTCAATTGCATGGCGTCTCCTTGTGGTCGCGATTCAACTCGCGGCATTGTGTGCGCCCGCACGAACCCCATCAGGGGCAGCAGGGACCTGCACAACGTTCGATCGTCTAGAGATCAGACGTTCGAACATCACGTTCAGTTCCCGAACTTCGAATAAATATACACCCGTGCCACCGCGCAACAGCCGCGCGCCCCGGCTGGGAGCCCGGTCGGCAACGGTGCTGCGGGCGCCGGGCTTGCCCCCATCCACGAGGGCTGTCCAGGGTCGTCGCCGGTAGACTTCCCGCCGCTAGCTGGTATTCCCTAAAAACCGAGGACCACCCATGACCGACATCGCCAATGAGCAGCCACGTGCGCATGCTCGCATCGTTTACCTGGGTCCGGTCTCGCCGCATTGGGAGGTCTACGGCGACTATGGCGAGCGCACGGTGCTCGACGAGTTCCGTGCCCGGGTGCTGGCCCGTCTGGTGCTGTTGCCGCGAGATGATCCGCAGTTCCGGCGCAACCGCGAGCGCATCGTGCGCGATGCTGAACGTGAGCGGATCAGCATCGAGTGGGATCTCGGCTTGCCCGAATCGATGAACTGAACCGGAGTGCCGAGTTCTCGTACCACAGTGGCGACACCGCGATGATCGGACGCACGTTCAACCGCGAGCTGAGCTGGCTGCAGTTCAACGAACGTGTACTCGCTCTTGCATCCGAGGCGGGCATTCCGCTGCTCGAGCGGGTGAAGTTCTGCGCAATCTGTTCGAACAACCTCGATGAGTTCTTCCAGGTCCGGGTCGCGGCGCTGAAAGATCAGGTCGCCGCAGGACTGACCGCATTTTCGCCGGATGGCTTGACCGCGCAGCAACAATTGGCGGCCATCTCCGACAGCGTCGAAGCGCTGGTGCAGCGCCAGGAGAGTTTGCTGTTCGGCGAGCTCTTGCCCGAGCTGAAACGGAACGGCCTCGAGGTCCTCGACTGGGCCGAACTCGAGCTGGTGGATCGCAACGAGCTGACCGATGTGTTCGAGCGCCGGATCTTTCCGGTCCTGACCCCGCTTGCGGTCGATCCGGCGCACCCGTTCCCGTACATCTCCAACCTCGCCCTCAGTCTGTCGGCGATGGTCAGCGACCCGGACACGGGCGAACGCCGCTTCGCCCGCGTGAAGGTACCCACACTGTTCCCGCGCTTGATCGCCTTGGCGGACGGACGCCGTTTCGTGCCGGTTGAGCAGGTGATTGCTGCGCACATGAACCTGCTGTACTCGGGGATGGTGGTGGAGGAATGCTCCGCGTTCCGGGTCACGCGCAACGTCGACCTCACCTTCGAAGAGGAAGAAGCCGACGACTTGCTCGCCGCGGTCGAACTCGAGCTGCGGCGGCGGCGATTTGGCAATGCCGTTCGGTTGGAGGTGCAGGCCGGAATCAGCGCCGAGATGGTCGATCTGCTAATCCGCGAGCTCGACGTCGAACGCGACGACGTGTCATTCCACGCCACCATGCTCGACCTCACATGCTTGTTCCAGCTCGCTGCGCTCGACCGACCGGAGCTGAAGGATCCGGCGTGGCCGCCGGTCACCGCCGGACGCCTCGCCGCAGCCGACGAGGCCGACCGCAGCATCTTCTCGGTCATCCGTGAACGCCCGCTTCTGGTTCATCACCCCTACGAGAGCTTCGCCAGCAGCATCGAAAGCTTCATCGCTCAGGCCGCCGACGATCCGAAGGTGCAGTCCATCAAGATGACGCTCTACCGGGCGGGCGGCGACAGCCCGATCGTGCGCAGCCTCATCCGCGCTGCCGAGCGTGGAGTGCAGGTGGCCGTCCTCGTGGAGTTGAAGGCTCGCTTCGAGGAGGCGACGAACGTGGGCTGGGCCAAGACGCTCGAGCGCGCCGGGGTGCACGTGGCCTACGGACTCGTTGGCTTGAAGACCCACGCAAAGTGCGTGCTCGTGGTGCGCAATGACGACGACGGGCTGCGCCGGTACTGCCATATCGGTACCGGCAACTACAACTCGCGCACGGCGCGCATCTATGAAGACGTGGGTGTGATCACCTGCGATCCTGACGTTGGCGCCGATGTGACGCAGCTGTTCAACCACCTCACCGGGTACAGCCGCTCCCACGACTACCGCAACCTGCTCGTCGCGCCGCGGGCGATGCGTGACCAACTGCTCGACCTGATCGAACACGAGCGGGCCTTCGGCGAGCACGGAGCTATCAGGGTCAAGCTCAACTCGCTGGCCGACCCTGCGTTGATCGACGCGCTGTATGAGGCAAGCAACGCGGGTGTCTCGATCGATCTGATCATCCGTGGTCTGTGCTGCCTGGTGCCAGGGGTGCCATCGATGAGCGAGAACATCCGCGTGCGGTCGCAGCTCGGACGCTACCTCGAGCATTCGCGGATCATGTGGTTCGCCCACGGCGACCAGGGTGATGCCTACGAGCCGACATCGTTGTACCTCATCGGATCAGCTGACTGGATGCCACGCAACCTCGATCGACGCATCGAGGTGCTCGTGCCGGTCACCCATCCGCGCCATCAGCAGTGGCTCGAGCATGCGTTCGAATTCACGCTGGCACCCGATTCGGTACGCTGGGAACTCGACTCCAGTGGCTGCTGGCATCGGCGCGGACCGGAGCGATTCGACGACGGTGACGCGCAGGACTGCTTCTATCGCTGGGTGGCCGAGCGTCAACGACGCTGAAACCCGGCCGCGTTTGCCTTCCCGTCGGCAACTGTTCATCCGTCGTACATCTGAACATCAGGTGAACGACACCCGTTGTTCTTACCGTGACAGCGTTCTCGGCCCGACCCCCCGGTCGCGAACGATTCCTCTGACACTAGGAGAGATACGTGAACACATCATCGAAACGATTGCTCGTCGCGAGCGTCGTCGGCCTGTCGCTGATCGCCGCGGCGTGCGGTAGCGACGACGCCGCTACGGTCGATCAGCCGGCGGCCACGGATTCTGCAGCAACGACCGAAGCGACGGGCACCACCGAAGCGACGGGCACCACCGAAGCGATGGCCGAGATGGCCGGCGGCGAGGTGTTCGTCTCGGGTTCGTCGACGGTGGAACCGATCTCGGTACTTGTCAGCGAGCTTGCCGACGAGATGACGGGCGGGGAGCTCGCAGTCACGGTCGAAGGACCTGGAACCGGGGATGGTTTCAAGAAGTTCTGCGCCGGTGAAGCCGACATCTCCGACGCGTCGCGACCGATCAAGGACGAAGAGGCGCAGGCGTGCGCCGACGCCGGCATTGAGTTCGTCGAGCTTGAAGTTGCCATCGACGGCCTCACCGTGGCCACCAGCATCAACAACACCGCTGTCGAATGCCTCGACGTTGCCGCCCTGTATGCACTCATCGGGCCCGAGTCGGAGGGCTTCACGAACTGGAGTGACGCTTCAGCCCTGGCCGCCGAATTGGGATCCTCATCCGTGTTGCCTGACGCAGATCTGATCGTCACCGGCCCGGGTCCCGAAAGCGGTACGTACGACACCTTCGTGGAGTTCGCCATCAAAGATATCGCTAAAGAGCGCGGCACCGATGAAACGACCCGCAGCGACTACACGCAGAGCCCGAACGACAACGTGATCGTCGAAGGCATCGAAGCCACCGACACCTCGCTCGGTTGGGTCGGATTTGCGTTCTACGAGGCCGAGCAGGATCGGATGAAGGCCCTCGGGGTTGACGCAGGCGACGGGTGCATCGCCCCCAGTGCCGAGACCATCTCCGACGGCTCATACCCGTTCAGCCGGTCGTTGTTCATCTACGTGAACACCTCCGCAATGGCCGAGAACCCTGCGGTTGCGTCGTACGTCGACCTGTACCTCAGCTCCGACGGAATTGCCGCAGTGACCGATGCCGGCTACGTCAGCCTGCCCGACGATCGTCAGGCTGCCACCCAGTCCGCCTGGGACGCCGCCAAGGGCTGATCGCTCACAAGCAGCCCGTCGGAGCAGCCGATCGGCCCCCGCCTATGATGTGGCCGAGTTTCGGCTCGGCCACATCCGGGCCACATCCGGGCCGCATCAGGGCCCCGGATGCGGCCCGGTCGCCAACCACATCGCGCTGCCACCGTCCGCCGTATCGCAGTGAAGCAGTTCAAGCCGCTGCCCGCACGATCTAACCACTAGCGAGGAGTTGTCACATCCATGCCGTCCGTCATGAGAATCAACTCGCCCGTGCGATCGGTAGCTGATCTTCGGGGGAGCCAGCGGCGGCTCCGCACAGAGCGGATGATGCGCTACGTGTTGTTCGCCTCGGCAGCGCTGTCGATCCTCATCAGCGCGGCGATCGTGTTCACGTTGTTCAACGAGGCGTGGGTGTTCTTGTCGGGGCTCATCGATGAGGCTGGCATCGGTGCATTGATCGACGGCGGAGTACGACCCGGCTGGTATCCCCGCGATGGGCGCTTCGATCTTCCGACGATCGTGTTCGGCACGATGATCGTGTCGGGAATCGCGATCGTCGTCGCTGCCCCACTCGGCCTCGGT
>JANOKQ010000115.1:0-1560 GCA_031419375.1 Acidimicrobiaceae bacterium | reverse complement strand
ACCTGCGCACCAGCTTTGAGCGTCTCTTTAGCGGGAGACTCATCGTTCGCCGTCTCCCGAACCGGCGCATGGCGGATCACGGTTGCAGGTCGGGTCTTCGGTTCGCCCAACGTCAGGACTGCACTTCGGAACCCGAGTGGGAAGTCATCGCCGCGCGGCTCGAACTTCGGCTTCTGGCGTTCCAGGAATTCTCGCTCGCTGATCTGTGGCACCCGACGGCTGACGTGCGCAGCGATGCCAAAGACCGATACGGGCTCTGCCGTAGCTCCTTCCGGTTTGTGGAGAGCTTCCAGGATCGCGTAGGTCAGCAAACCATGTCCGAGACTGGATTTCTCATATGCTGCCTTGCCCTCCGGCGCCGCCGCCAGGATCGGGTGGCCCGAGGCATGCTCCATCTGACCGATGACGGCCTGCTGCTCGGAATAATTTCCTCGCCGACGCTCATCAGCACCCGACTCGCACGAATCGAGGATCAGCCAGCTCTTGTCGGCGTTGATGCTTCTCAACCACGCCAACCATTTCTGGAGGCCGATGCCCTTGTCTTCGAGCCTGTGCTGATCGAAGTCGGTGGGGAGGAAGTACCATCCGCTGCCGGCCCGCGACCGACCGTGACCAGCAACGAACAGGACAAACACGTCTCTAGGTTGGACGATTTTCGCAAGCCGCTCAAACGTACTCGATATTCCGCGCTCCGTGGCCTCACCGTCGAGCAGCAGCGTGACGTGAATATTTTCTGGCAAGAACACGCCATTGCCGACGGCTTTGAGCGCTTTGGCCATTGCCGTCGCGTCGCTCTTGGCGTTGGTGAGTTGCCAGCTCTTTCGAGAATAGGTGTCAATGCCGATGGCAAGCACGTGGAGATGGCTCGCAGTTACTACCCCCTTCTTCCCGACAGGTGGGAGCTTCAGCGGTTGCGAGGCTCTGAGGCTCTGACCCTTGTAATTGTTGAAGGCGATGACCTCGATGTCGTTCGTTCGCTCGAGGTCGAGCGTCAGCTCCTGGGGCATAATCACATAGCGCCCGGGCGAAGGAGGGCCTGCCAATCCCGGCACGGTGATGCTCCCCTTGGTCTTCCCATTCACACGCCACCAGACCTCCTCGCCAATCCCGCCGCCGATGTCGTGGATGCGGACGGCGAACCGAAATCGGCTTCCGTCTTGCTGCGTGCGGTTGGGTAGCAGTTCGATCCGCGGCGGCGGACCGGAATCATAGATGCGTTGGAGTTTCAGTCCGGCGAAAGCATTGTGGTGCTTGTCGTCGGGATCGCCCTTGAGCATCTCCTCGACGAGGTCGGGCCGGTAGAGATGATGAAAAACCTGGGCGATCGAAATCACCTCGAAGCCGCGCACGATCGAGAGCAGCTCGCCGCTCCGGCGCCCACCCGTAAAGAATCCTCGAGGCGTTATGGTCAGCCATTGCTCGGCTCCACCACTTCCGCCGATCAGGGTAGCGAGAAGCCATCCGCCAACGGGTTGTGGCGCGGCCTCGGATCGAGCGTCCCAGATTCGTGCGGTCCCGTCAGTACTTCCAGACGCTATCCGGAGACCGTCGGGCGAGAAC
>JANOKQ010000114.1:0-5632 GCA_031419375.1 Acidimicrobiaceae bacterium | reverse complement strand
ACGGCGCCGGCAAGTCGACGTTGATCAAGGTGCTGTCGGGCTATCACCGACCGGATCAGGGGGCGATGATCCACATCGGGGGGCAGGAACTGACCCTCGGTAGCTCGCACAGCTCCTATGAACTGGGGGCCAGATTCGTCCATCAGGACCTGGGGTTGATCGAGGCGGCGTCGATCACCGACAACCTGGCATTCGGTCCCGGCTTCCCGACGAGGTGGGGTACGATCCGCTCACGCGTCGCGTCCGACCGGGCCCGGACCGCGCTGGAGCAGATGGAGCTCGACGTCGATCCGAAGCGCTCGATCGCCTCGTTGTCGCCAGCCCAAAAGACCGGGGTCGCTGTGGCTCGGGCCCTGCTGGCTGATGAGGGTGCGCCCGTGCACCTGCTTGTCTTGGACGAGCCGACGGCACGGCTTCCCGAAGAGGAAGTGGAGCATCTACTCGAGATCGTGCGAGCTGTGTCGAGGCGCGGTATCGGGGTGCTGTACGTGACCCACCGACTCGATGAAGTGTTCGAGATCGCTCAGCGGGCGTCGGTGTTGCGCGACGGGGTGAAGGTCGCTTCCGAACCGGTTGTCGGGTTGACCCGCGACGCCCTCCTCCATCATCTTCTCGGTGCCTCCCTGGAATCTCCGCACCGGTTGCAGGTCCACAAGATCGGCCATGGTGAGCCGATCTTGAAGGTGGACAACTTGGCCTCGGAGGTGCTGCGCGACGTCTCGTTCGAAGTCTTCCCGGGCGAGGTCGTCGGTGTTGCCGGGATCACCGGATCTGGACGGGATGCGCTGTGCGCGACGTTGTTCGGTGCCCGTGCCCGCGATGGCGGCGAGGTGGCGGTGCGAGCTCGGTCACTCCCAGCGATGCGACCCGATCTGGCCATTTCCCGTGATGTTGCCTACGTACCGGCTGAACGAAAGCTGCAGGGCTGCTTCCTCGATCTGAGCGCCCGTGAGAACATCGGGATCTCGAACCTGCGCGAGTTCTGGCGTCCCCCCTCGCTGCGGCGAAACGGCGAAAAGGCAATCGCCCGCCGCTGGTTCGACCGCTTCGGAGTTCGACCGCATCATGCAATCGAGCAGCCGATGTCATCGTTCAGCGGTGGAAACCAGCAAAAGATCGTGTTCGGAAAATGGATGCAGCGCGGCCCGATCCTGTTCCTCCTCGATGAACCAACCCAAGGCGTCGACGTCGGTGCCAAGGCTGAACTCCACAAGGCGCTGTTCGATGCGGCGCAGGAAGGTGCGGCAATTCTGATGAGCTCATCCGATGTCGACGAACTGGTCACCACCTGTGACCGGGTGATCGTGTTGCGTTCGGGTCGCGTGGCCGCCACGCTTCACGGCGAACAGATCACCGTCCACTCGCTCACCCGCGCCGCGCTCGGCATCGACCCGGCCGCCAGCGAACCGGCTTCCAGCGAACCGGCTCCCCGATGATCGGCCGACCGCGCAGCTTCGGGTTCGACCGGTTCAGCGGTCTGTACCTGTGGGCATTCCTGATCATCATCTTTTCGGTTTGGCAACCGGATCTTTTCCCCACGAGTGCAACAGTGCACTCGGTGGCCGCGAACCGGGCCATTGCCGCGTTGTTGGCGCTCGGCGTCCTGGTTCCGTTGATCGGCGGGGTGTTCGATCTGGCCATCGGTGCCACGGCCAACCTGGTGACGCTCAGCACGGTGTTGCTGATCAGCCGTGGCTACAACCTGGTGCTCGCCGTCGTCATCGGGATCTTGATCGGCACGACGATCGGAACGGTCAACGGGTTCATCGTGGTGCGTTTGAAGGTGGGATCGTTCATCGCGACGCTCGGCATGGCGTCGGTGCTCGGTGCGACGCAGATCATCGTCACCGGGAACCGGCAACCACGTACCCCGGGAAGGTCGTCGTGGGATGCGTTCACGCAGACCACGGTGTTCGGCTTCCAGATCGTGGTCCTGTACATGCTCGTCATCGCCGCAGTGTTGTGGTGGGCGCTGGGGCACACACCCGCCGGGCGCTACCTGTATGCGATCGGCAGCAGCCCGGAAGCGGCTCGGCTGTCGGGCGTTCGGGTCGATTTCTACACCTGGATGTCCCTCGTCGCTTCCGGCACGATCGCCGGGATTGCCGGAGTGCTCTACGCATCCCTGTCGGGCCCGTCGCTCAGCTACGGCCCGTCATTGCTACTGCCCGCCTTCGCCGCAGTGTTTCTCGGCTCCACCCAGTTCAGCCCGGGTCGGTACAACGTGTGGGGAACCATCCTGGCCATCTTCGTGTTGGCCACCGGCGTCAAAGGTCTGCAACTCGTCACCGATGTCGTGTGGCTCGATCTCATGTTCAGCGGCGTCGCACTTGTTGCGGCGGTGGCTGTTGCGGGTGGTCGCCAGCGTGCTGGCGACGAGCGCAAACGTCGCCAGCTCGTCCGCACGGATGGACAGCAGGCCGGCCACCCCGGTTCAGACACCTCCGATTCAGGCGATTCGCCACCGGGGGGGTTCCGTCCTCGGCCTTGACGCCTCACACCCTCCCCCGATCCCGACGTAGTTGCCGACTGTCCCCAACCCCGTGGAAGTATCTCTGAAGTTCGTCAACGCAAGTGTTGAAAGATGGTCCGCATGATCGCCGCACACTCCCAATCGAGTACAAACCTGACTGGATCCGCCGCGTGGTAACCCTCATCGACGGGACGCCCGGTGGTGTCGGTGTTGTCGGCGGCGGAACGATGGGCGCAGGGATCGCCTACGTGTTCGCACTCGCGGGTTGGAGCACCACTGTTGTCGAGCCCGATGACGCTCGTGCGCACAGCCTGAGCGTCACCATCGCCGACGCAGCAAGCCAGGGCGTCGCTCGCGGGAAGCTCTCCGTCGATCAGGCCGCGCACCTCGCCACCGCGGTTCGGCGGGTGCGCTCGATCGGCGAGCTCGATTCGGGACTCGAGTTGATCGTCGAAACCGTGCCGGAGCGACTCGAGCTGAAGCAAGCGGTGCTTGCCGACATCGACGACCGCCGACCCCGCATCATCGCCACCAACACCAGCGCGCTCTCCATCGACGTCCTCGCCGACGGTCTGCGTGATCCATCGACGTTCTTGGGCATGCACTTCTTCAACCCGGTGTGGTCGCTGCCGATGGTCGAACTGGTGCTCGGCGCGGCGACTGCAACCACCACGGTCGACCGGGCGCGAGAAATCGCGGTGACGATCGGGAAACAGACGATCGCAGTCAAGGACTCGCCAGGCTTTGCCACCTCGCGTCTCGACCTGATCATCGCGCTCGAGGCAATGCGTATGTTCGAAGACGGTGTGGCCAGCGCCGCCGACATCGACCGTGCCATGGTCATCGCCTACCGGCATCCAATGGGGCCGCTACGGCTCAGCGATGTCGTCGGCCTCGATGTGCGGCTCGACATCGCCCAACATCTTGCCACAGCGCTCGGCCCGCGCTACGAGCCCCCGCGCATCCTGTTCGACAAAGTGGCCGCAGGTGAACTTGGTCGAAAAACCGGCAAGGGTTTCTTCGATTGGCCCGACACCGCTGCTGACCCCAGCAGTTCTACTGCGACTGCTGCAACCGTTCCATCGACCGACATCTCCTGAGGACTCTGATGACATCCATGTTCGAATCCGTGCTCGTCGACACCGCCGATCACCATCGCCCGCTGCGCGAGAGCGTCCGTAAACTGGTCGCGCCGTTCGGCCGGGAGTACTTCCAGGGGCTGACGAAGAACAACGTAAAGCCCACCGAGTTGTGGGCCGCCCTGGGTGAAGCCGGCTTCCTCGGCGTGCACATAGCCGAGGAGTACGGTGGTGGCGGTGGCGGACTCGCCGACTACAACGTCGTGATCGAGGAGACCTCCGCGCAGGGGTGCCCGCTGCTGTCGTTGGTGATCGGTTCGATCTGTGCGCCGATCGTGGAAAAGCACGGATCGGCGGAGATGAAGCAGGCGTGGCTGCCAGGGCTCGCCGATGGGACGCGCCGAATTGCGTTCGCGATCACCGAACCCGACGCCGGGACCAACACCCACAAGGTGAGCACCACGGCGTCTCGTCACGGGACCGGGTGGCGCCTCAACGGGACGAAGTACTGGACCTCGGCCGTCGATGAATCCGACGCAATCATGGTTGTCGCACGCGGCGAGACAACTGACGCATCCGGGCGGAACCCGTTGTCGTTGTTCATCGTCGCGGCCGATGCCGCAGGCATCACCAAGTTCCCGATCGAGACGGCGCTGCAGGTTCCCGAAACGCAGTACACGGTGTTCTTCGACGACGTCGAGCTGGGTGCCGACGCGCTCATCGGCGTCGAAGGTGAAGGGCTCCGCCACGTGTTCGCCGGGCTCAACCCCGAACGCGTCAGCGCAGCCGCGATCAACAACGGCATCTCCCGTTATGCGTTGGAAAAGGCGTCCAGGTACGCAATTGATCGGACGGTGTGGAAGTCCCCGATCGGGGCGCACCAAGGTGTTGCCCACCCACTGGCGTCGGCCTACATCGCCGTGCAGCAAGCCAGGTTGATGACCGCGAGGGCCGCCCAGTTGTACGACGAGGGCAGCCCCGACGCCGGCGAGGCCGCCAACATGGCCAAGTTCGCTGCCGCCGAGTCATCGCTCGTCGCGCTCGATCAGGCGATTCAGACCCACGGCGGAAACGGCTTCGCGATCGAGTACGGGCTGGCCGATCTGTGGTTCATCGCCAGGCTGCACAAGACAGCGCCGGTCAGTCGCGAGATGATCCTCAACTTCGTCGCCCAGCACAGCCTGGGCCTCCCCAAGAGCTACTGAGGTGCCCGTGTCGTCGGAACCCGCCCCTTCGTTCACCCTCGCCGGAGTCGTCCGCGGGCTCGCTGCGTCCTCTCCGTCGGCACCGGCGCTGTCGTTCGAAGGCGTCACCTTGTCGTTCGCGCAGCTCGACGAACGCAGCTCGCGGGTGGCGAACGCGCTCGTTGAGGCTGGCGTCGGCGCTGGCGACCGCGTCGCGGTGTTATCGAAGAACACCCCGGAGTTCTTCGATCTCGCCTTTGGGTGCAACAAGATCGGGGCGATCCTCGTCGGCCTCAACTGGCGCCTGGCGCCGCCGGAGATCAGCGCGATCGTTGCTGACGCCGCACCACGGGTGATCGTCGTCGGAGCCACAGAACGCCATCTTGTGGAGGCTCGTGTTTCGGACTCGCAGCCTGCGCCACGGGTGATCGAGCTCGGCGACGAGTTCGACACATGGCGCGACTCGGCTACGGCCGACGACCCTGCCCGTGTCGGCGAACCCGGTGACGTGGTGCTGCTGTTGTACACGTCTGGCACGACCGGTGTACCGAAGGGCGTGATGCTCACCAATGAGGGCATGTCGTACACGCCGCGCCTCGGTGCCGAGGTGTGGGAGATGTCGGCTGTGAGCGTGAACCTCGTGGCGATGCCCCTGTTCCACATCGGCGGCATCGGCTACGGCCTGTCGACGATGTCGCTGGGTGGGCACACGGTCGTGATGCGCGAGTTCGACACTGCGGCGATCATCGAGACCATCGCCGCCTACGGAGTGACGCACTCGTTCTTCGTGCCGGCCGCGATCCAGGCATTGCTGTTGACCCCCGGCGTGGAGGCGGCTGACCTGTCGAGCCTGGAGTTCTTGAGCTACGGCGCGTCTCCGATCGGCGAGTCCTTGT
>JANOKQ010000113.1:0-3207 GCA_031419375.1 Acidimicrobiaceae bacterium | reverse complement strand
CCCACCGTCGCTCCCCCGCCAGTGACGACGTGGAGATACTCGGCAGGCAAGCCGCATTCGGTGATCAGCATCTCTGCCAGTCGCAGCGCACTGAACGGTGTTTGGCTCGCCGGCTTCAGCACCACCGGGCACCCGGCGGCGATTGCCGGGGCAACCTTGTGGACCACAAGGTTGAGCGGGAAGTTGAACGGGGCGATGGCTCCGACCACGCCGATCGGCATCCGCAAGGTGAACCCGAGCTTGCCTTCACCGGCGGCGATTGCGTCGAGGGGAATCATCTCGCCACTCAACTTGCGCGCCTCGGCCGCCGCGAACTGGAACGTGCCAACGGCCCGCTCGGCTTCCACGCGAGCAGTCTTGATCGGCTTGGCCGCCTCACGGGCGATGATCTCGGCGAACTCGTCGCGCCGCGCGGCGAGGCGCTGGGCGGCGGTGTCGAGGATCTGGGCGCGCTTCCACAGCGGCATCACGCCAGCGCGAAGCGCGGCCTTCGCTGACGCGACGGCACGATCGACATCGCCCGCTGTCTGGGCAGGAACCTCGCCGATGATGCTGTTGTCGTACGGTGAACGCACGGTGATCGTGGCGGCAGTTGCGGTGCCAGCGTCGTTGACGGCCATAGCGGCCGAGGCTATACGGGGCTGCAACACCGCGCTGCAACACCGCGCTGCTACAACATGGGAATGCCTCCTGTCACTCATCCGTACCTCGACGGTGGGAGCCCGATCCCGTTCGCTCACCGCGGCGGTGCCAGCGACGCCCCGGAGAACACGATGCCCGCGTTCGAGTACGCCGTCGGGCTCGGTTACCGCTACGTGGAAACCGATGTGCAGGTGACCGCTGATGGCGTGCTCGTCGCCTTCCATGACGACGACTTGAGCCGCACCTGCGGCCGTATCGGGTTGATCAGCGAACTGCCGTGGAGCGAGGTGCGCCACGCGATGGTGCGTGGTGAAGCACCTATACCGCTGCTCGAAGATCTCCTTGGCGCATGGCCGGAACTGCGGGTCAACATCGACTGCAAGAGCGACGCGGCCGCTCCCGCTCTGGTGTCCACACTGCGTCGGACCAACGCGCTCGATCGCGTCTGCGTCGGGGCGTTCAGCGACCGAAGGATTCGTGGTTTGCGGGCCGTGTTCGGCGACAAGCTGTGCACGGCCCTCGGACCGGCAGGGGTTGCTGCGCTGCGTTTCGCGCGGCCCCGATCACTCGGCGGACTGGCTGCACAGGTTCCGGTAAGGCACGGGCGCGTCACCGTGACCGATCAGCGTTTCGTGGAGCGCGCCCACGCGCTCGGCATCCACGTGCACGTCTGGACTGTCGACGATCCGGTCGAGATCGATCGCCTGCTCGACATCGGCGTCGACGGCATCATGACCGACCGGCCGGCGGTGCTGCGTGAGGTGTTCGAGCGACGCGGTCACTGGAGTGCGTGAACACGATCCAACCGGCGGTCGCCAAGAACACGATGCTGGATGCCGCGCACACCCAGGGCCCCGAACCGATGCCGATTCCGTTTCGACGCGATGCCACGACCAGGGTGATGCCAACGCCGCCCGCGTATCCGACGGCAACCGCCGCCGCAACGAACGCCACCCACCGCAGCTCCCACCATGCAGCGACCACGGCCAGCGTCACCAACAGCGGCACGATCGGCCACCACGAGATCAACGTCGACACCGTGCCATCGGGGGCGAGTTGCAAGCGATCGAGCAGGCCGAGCAGGTCGTAGCTGGAACGTGAGGTCGAGCCCGTCCGCAGCCACGGCAGGAACGTGCCGAGCACCAGCAGTGCCGCCGATGCCGTGAAGGCGGCCAAACTTGCGCCACGGTGACGGAACATGCCGATGAGCGTAGGTGGCTGCGCCCACGGCGCCAGGGTCGAGTCGGCTACTTCGACAAGCCGTTGATGAGGCGCCGCAGCGCACGGCGCGGAGGACGGCCCTGCGAGCCGGCACCCGAAGGCGTTCCTGAAGCCGTGCCCGCAACGGACGGCAGCGTTGGGGTGGCCGGCGGGTCGAGTACCGCATCCGTCAGGCCGGCCGCTGATGCAGGATCTGCCGGACGCGCCGCTGGGCTTGCTGTATCCGATCCCCACGGCGGCCCACTGCCGCCGACGATGATGTCGACCAGCGTGGAGATGTCGGCAGGCAAGGGACGTGGGGCAGCCGGTGCAGTGTCGGCAATCAGCAATACGACGTTGTCGGCGTACTCGCCATCGCTCAGTTCGAGCGCCTGCGCTGATTCCGGGTCTGCAGCGGGTCGCTGCGGCGTCGCGGCGGGCACGGTCGCGGCAGACAGGGTCGCGGCAGGCAGCGTTTCCGCAGGCAGCGTTGGCACCGACACCAATTCAGCCTCTCCGGTAGCGGCCGGGACGACTTCCTGGGCGATGACGACCGGGGCTACGACGACCGGAGCATCAGCCGGAGCTGGCGCGTCGCCGTGAGGCCGCATGATCGGCAATGTGAGCGTGACCGGGGCGGCGCGGGTGAGGGGGATGGTCGACGTCACCGGAGAGGTGCGAACCACGGGCATCGTCATGGTGACTCGGGGTTCACCAGTGGGGGTGGACGGGCCGGCCGTCGCGGGCGCTGCCGGATCCGTGGATCGCTGCAGGCTGCCGATGGCCTTCGCCAGCGTGTCGCCGCGCGGCTGGGAGTCTCGTGACTTCCATTCGACGGTGCGCACGGGCACCAACGGTTGCACCTGAACGCCGAGCAGCGTGGATTGGGGCTCATCGGCGACCGCGATTTCGGCGACCGGCACGACTTCTGCCACCTCTGTGACGACCCCGACCTCCGCGACCGGCACGCCGTCGACGGGTGCAGTCGCGACCGGCGCGACCGGGGACGCTTCGCTGGCCGGAACCGGTGGGGTTGCGCTGTGTGTCTGGATGTTCGGTTCATCTGGTGGAACGAACGGATCTAATGCCTCTGGCGGGCCTGACGGCGTGGCCGCAATCTCACGCGTTACGGGAGGGCGCGGCATTTCCATGGTGCGCCCCGGGCGCGCCATGCGCAACCCGACGTCGTGTTCGGCCGGCGACCCGGTGCGCGCCAGAACCTGCGCACGGGCAAGGAGCGGGCGAAGACCAGCGGCGGTTTCGGTCAGCAACTTCGAGATCCCCGAGCGGTGATGCCGAGACGACGTCGTCGTATGCGCGATGACACCGGCCCGAGCGATATCAACGAGCACGCCAGCCGCCTGG
>JANOKQ010000112.1:0-2042 GCA_031419375.1 Acidimicrobiaceae bacterium | reverse complement strand
CGCACCGCCGGTTGAGCCAACCCGACATGGCCACCCACAGCGGTGCCCAGCATGTGCGGCGCGCCCTCGAGCGCGTGGCCTGAGGTGAGAAGTGGGGCTTTGCCTGCGCCGCTCGTCGGTCAAGTGGCCTTCGCCTGGCCGACGAGTACCGCAAACGACAGGCAGGGCTCCGGAGGCCAGCCCTGCGGCGGCCTCGACGCCCCTGCCGGCTCAACCGGCGCAGCGGGCCAGTTCTCGAATCAGTAGCGGGGTCATGATGTCGTCGTTCGACCCGATCAGGATGTTGACGTCGCTATGGCTGAGGGGTGAAGCGTCGACGAGTTGCACGTCGACCTCTGCGTCGTTGAGTTGATCGGCGAAGATCTGGGCATCGTTGATTCGGGCAGGGCCACCTCGGGTGACGATCAGCATTCGGCCTGGGAGCGGACCCTCGCCGACATGAGTGATCGGTGACGCAGCCGCCCAAACCGCGGGGTCGTCACCGAAGGCGTTCAGGTACAGGGCCGGATTGGTGCCCTGCACCGCCTTGGCGACGTCGTATGCCGCGGTGTCCAGCAGCACCACACAATCGAGCTGCGTAGGCGTGAGATCGTATTCCGCGAGCAGCGGCGGATCGGCCGCGATCGACGCGACGATGCCAGCACCGGCAGAATGACCCACCAAGAACACGTTCGAAGGGTCGCCGCCGTAGTCGGCTGCGTTGGCGAACACCCAAGCAACGGCAGCGGCCACGTCGTTGTTGTAGTCGGGAAACTGAACCGGCGGATCGGCCCCTGCGGTCGTCAACCGGTAGTTGACCGCAACCACCATCCAACCCTGCGCATTGTAGAACTGGGCGCGATCGGCTGCGTTGTTCGCTTTGTCGCCGATGCTCCACCCGCCACCGTGCACCCAGAGATCGCCACCGGTGCGTCGCAGCGCCCCTCGACCGGATAGACGTCGACCGTGAGCAGCCGCGGGTCAACTCCGTCGATGGTGCGATACGCGACATCCTTTGTGATCACCGCCGAGCAGATTGCAGGCGGCGAGGTGGTCACTGTCTCAGCTGGCTCGGGGTCGGCCGTGTTGCGGTCAGTCGGGAAGGGGCCAGTGTTCGGTGGCCGCGCAGTTGTCGATTCCGTAGCCGACACCTTGGGAGAGACCGACGTCGAACCGCTCCCGGTGGCCGGGGCCGAGCAGGAGACGATCACCAGCGCCGACAGCCAACACAACAGTTTCACGATGTCAGCGTAAACGTCGGATGTGAACGAACTGTTGAGGCGCCCGACGGAACCGGTCGTCGGTCAGGGGCGTTGCGCAGGGGTCATGTAGAACCACACGGGTGCCTTGGCCCCGCTGTCGCGGATGGCTGCGCGGGCTTGGAGAACCGTCTTGCCGGCCTCGGTCTGGTCGAAGAACCAGTCCTCGAGTGCGCGCGGGCCGGGCAGCGGCCCGTTGACGAGCTCAAGGGCCGCTTCCTCGTAGTAGGTGCGGATGTCGTGACAGAGCGCGGTCGTGTTCCCGCCGGGAATGCCGGCCGACTTCCAGTCCGCGCCGCCAGCGATCGCGACGAGCACGGCGATGGCGTCGGGCACGCCGTCGGCGTCCACGACTCGGCCGACCGAGGTGACGCAGCGACGATCCCGAGCCCGGTCGTACGCGCGCCGAAGACCCTTCGCCTCGTCCACGGCCGCCGGCAGCGTCGGGTCATAGCGTGGTGGCAGCGAACAGGCGACCTGCTCGTCGTCGGCCTCGATGACATCTGGATAGTCGACGAGCACTGGCCCTGATGGTGGGTCGAGGAGCGCGAATGCTTGTCGGAGGACGTCGTGTTGAAACGCCACGTCACCGGGTTTGCCGAGCGGGCGACCGAGGGGGAACTCGCAATGCAACGCTCGCGGTGGCGAAACCTTGACGACCATCTCGCGGACCGACGACAACCCGACAGTCGCGATACCTGCGGCCTCGAAGACGTGGGCGAGCACACTCACGGTGCGCGTGCACAGCGGTCAAACCGGTGTCAACAGGACAACATCGACACCGTCGGCGCGCAACACGGCGGC
>JANOKQ010000111.1:0-3959 GCA_031419375.1 Acidimicrobiaceae bacterium | reverse complement strand
GAGGCCTTCATCGGCGGCCTCATCGACGGCGCCTGGGTCCCCGAGCCGTGGGCGACCCGTCTCGTCGATGAAGGTGGCGGCACGGTCCTCGTCGACGAGGCCGACCTGTGGCCTGAAACAGGTGGGCGGTTCGTGACCACCCATTTGATCGTGCGCACCGAATTTCTCGCCGAACATCCCGACCTGGTCAAGGCCGTCATCGCCGGCTTGGTCGACGCCATCGACCTGATCGACGCCGATCCAACTGCTGCCGAAGCCGACGTGGTATCTCAGATCGAGGCAATTAGTGGCTCGGCGCCGGCGGCATCGGTGATCTCGCGGAGCCTGGCCAACCTCCAGTTCGGGCTCGACCCGATCGCAACCTCACTGGTGCGTTCCGCTGCCGACGCACGCTCCGTCGGGCTGCTCGATGACGTCGACCTGACCGGGATCTACGACCTGTCGCTGCTCAACGAGATCCTCACCGAGCGAGGGCGGGCGCTGGTGATCGGACTATGAGCCTGCTCGACGATGTGCCCGCAGCACCCGGCGCCCCACGGCTAGCCGTGCGACCTGCGGTGGTCGCTACGACACCCACGGCGGAGCGTGAGTCGGGCATCACGGCTGCCATCGAGTTGCGCGACGTCACCAAGGTCTATGGCACCGGGGGGGCAGCGGTGCTTGCGCTCGACCGGGTGTCGGTCACCGTCGAGCGGGGTGAGTTCGTCTGCATCGTCGGCGCTTCCGGCTGCGGAAAGTCGACGCTGCTGTCGCTTGTGGCAGGGCTCGATCGCGCCTCGGGGGGCCAGGTCAGCGTCACCGGCCGTACGGCGCTGATGTTCCAGGAGCCGGCGCTGCTTCCGTGGCGGACCGCAGCCGGCAACGTGGAACTTGCGCTCAAGCTCAACGGCGTACCTCGCCCCGCGCGCCGCGAACAGGCCCTGGAGCTGCTGAGGCTGGTGCGCCTTGCAGACTTCGCCGACAAGCGCCCGCACGAGCTCTCTGGTGGCATGCGCCAGCGGGTGGCGTTGGCCAGGGCGCTTGCCCAGGATGCCGAGATCTTGCTGATGGACGAGCCGTTTGGTGCTCTCGATGCGATTACCCGCGACGTGTTGCACGATGAGATCGAGCGCGTCGCTGCCGAGCGTTCCCTCACGGTGCTGTTCGTCACTCACAACGTGCGTGAGGCCGCCCGTCTCGGTGACCGCATCGTGTTGTTGTCGTCACGCCCGGGGCGGGTCGCTGCCGAGTTCCCGGTCGCTGTCGAGCGACCGCGGCGAATCGAATCGCCCGAAGTCTCGGCGGTGGCGTCATCGGTGATGGGACGCCTCCGAGAAGAGGTCCGCCGCCATGCAGGCTGAGGCGCTGTCACCGTCAAGCACCGAAATCGTGGACCGGGATGCACGTGACCGGGATGCACTTGACCGGGATGCACTGAACCGGGACGCGCTGGACCAGGAACTCTCGGGGCTCGATCATTTGGAGCTGGCCACGACGGTCGGTATCAGGCGGTCGCAGCGCGCCTGGGGCGCGGCGTGGCCCAAGTTCGCGGCGGCCAGCATCGTTGTCGTGGTCTGGCAGACCGTGGTGTGGAGCGGCTGGCGCCCGCAGTACCTGCTCCCGTCGCCCGATTCGGTCGCCGAGCGACTGTGGCAGGACCTCGGCGATGGAGATCTGTGGCGGGCCGTCGGCAACACCTTAAGCAGGGCGATCATTGGATTCGGTGTATCACTGCTGGTGGGTGGCGTGATCGGGCTGGCGGTGGTGAACGTGCGCGGCCTCCGCTTGGCGATCGGCTCGCTGATCACCGGGCTACAGACGATGCCTTCGATCGCGTGGTTCCCACTGGCCATCTTGCTGTTCCAACTCAGCGAGGGGGCCATCGTGTTCGTCGTGGTCCTGGGAGCGGCACCGTCGATCGCCAACGGCCTGATCTCGGGGATCGACAGCGTCCCGCCGATCCTGCGTCGGGTCGGACGGGCCATGGGCGCCGACGGAGTCGAGATGTATCGCGACTTCATCATCCCTGCGGCCATGCCGTCGGTGGTCACCGGGTTGAAGCAGGGGTGGGCCTTTTCGTGGCGAAGCCTGATGGCCGGCGAGCTCTTGGTGGTGATCCCCGGCACGCCGGCGCTTGGCCACCGACTTCACGTGGCGCGCGATTTCAGCGACTCGATCGGGTTGTTGGCAGCGATGATCGTCATTCTGGTGATTGGAATCGCTGTCGACAGCCTCGTGTTCGGCTCATTCGAGCGTTCGGTGCTACGCCGGAGGGGGCTCGCCGGACTGGCCGGGTGAAGATTCGCGCGGTTCGAGATTGGAACATCGCTCAGCGTCTCCATGTCAAGGGATCATAAAGTTATTGTCAGGTTTCGCTCCAAATGACCACGCATCGTGGTAATCAGCCCTGTTCCGTCGGGTTTCGGAATACGATCCGAGTTCGGTGGCGGTCCCTAGAGTGACTGCGATGCGCATGGGGACCGATCCGGTCGTGGTTGTCGGCGGAGGGCCGAGCGGGCTGATCGCCGCCGAAACCCTCGCCGAGGCGGGTTGTGCGGTGATCGTGGTCGACCACATGCCGTCGCTCGGACGCAAGTTCCTTCTCGCCGGCCGTGGCGGTCTCAACCTGACCCACAGTGAACCGCTCGACGACATGCTCGGCAGGTACCGGCCGAGCGACGCCCGCCTCGTCGCGGCGATCACCCGGTTCAGCCCAACGGAGCTACGCGCGTGGTCGGCCTCGCTCGGCCAACCGACCTTCGTCGGTTCGAGCGGGCGGGTGTTTCCCGACTCATTTCGAGCGACGCCGTTGTTGCGGGCGTGGCTGGCGAGGCTCCTGAACCTCGGAGTCGTGACCATGGTCCGGCACCGACTCGTCGGCCTCGATCCCGTCAGCGGTACTGACCGTGGCGTGAACGTCAGCCTCGCTGCCACGACCCCGGCCGGCGCCGACGGCCACGCTGGCAGCCCACCGAACGGACTGCACCGGATTCGCGCTGCGGCGGTTGTGCTCGCACTTGGCGGAGCAAGCTGGCCTCGAGTGGGCTCCGACGGCACGTGGACGGGTGTCCTCGGCGAGCCCGGCCTTGGGATTGGGATCGCCCCGCTTGCGGCCGACAACGTCGGCTACCGGGTTGGGTGGTCGCAGGTCTTGGCTGCCCGCTTCGCCGGGGTGCCGTTGAAGAATGTGATCATCAGCGTCGGCGCCCGCCGTGTCCGCGGCGAGGCGATGGTCACCTCGGCCGGAATCGAGGGTGGAGCGATCTATGCCATCGGCGGCGCGATCCGCGACGAGTTCGCAGCTACCGGCACCGCGACGATCTCGATCGATCTGCACCCTGACCTCACCGTCGACGAGGTGCGCTTGCGTCTGGTAGGGCGGCGGGCGAAGGACTCCATCTCCACCTCGCTGCGCCGCTCACTCGGGCTCTCCCCCCTCGCGGTGGCCCTGCTGCGCGAGGTCACGGGCAACCGGGTGCCGACCGATCCGGCAACGTTGGCGTCGCTGATCAAGGAACTCCCTGTTCGCCTGGATGGCCCAATGCCGATCGGTCGGGCCATCTCCACTGCCGGCGGGGTGAAGTTCAGCGAGATCGACGATGCGTTCATGCTGCACCGACTCCCCGGCGTCTTCGTTGCCGGAGAAATGCTCGAGTGGTCGGCACCGACTGGCGGTTACCTGTTGCAGGCATCGTTCAGTACCGGCGTTGCCGCAGCACGAGGCGCACTGGCCTGGCTGGAAGCCGATCGCCCGGGGCGCGACGGGTACGAGGAGATCACCGACGGTGACACCGTGTGGCGCTTCGAGCGCCGATTCCTGATGTCCAACTGGACCTGCATCTGGGGTCGGGGGTGCCACGGCATCCTGCCGGAACGAGCCGAGCATCTCGGCCACGGCTGCTGCTCGATCGGAGCCGAGCTCGATGTGGACGACGAAGCGATGAACGTTGCCGCCCTCGCCGCCACGCTTTCACCGGCGC
>JANOKQ010000110.1:0-9746 GCA_031419375.1 Acidimicrobiaceae bacterium | reverse complement strand
TCTCCGCCGAGGTCCGGACGTTTCCGTTTGCCGGTGCTGCCTCGGCGCTCGTGCAGTGGCTCGCTGGTGATCCCGTCGCGGCACTGCGCGAAGCTGCGGCGGTGACTGCTGCTCCCGGCGCTTCGTACCTCGACCGGGCGGTCGCTGCCGTCGCCGCGAGCGGGGCGCACAGTTCGCTGGCCGACGTGGCTGCGGCAACGGCAGTTCTCGACGACTCGCTGACCGAATCGCTGGCCATCGGTGACGTGGTCGCCGTCGCGTTGTTACAGCAAGCATTTGCGCGAGTGACTGGGCTCGAACATCCCAGCGCGACCGATACCGGCGAGGTGTTGGGCGAGGGTTGGCGACACGTGTTGGACCAGCTTGCGGTGGCGGAGAGCGTGCGATGAGCTGGGTGGCCGGCCGCCGTTCGATGGCTGAACTGTTGGCGGCGCGACCATCGTTGGCGGCGCTGGTGGGACCGCTGCGCCGTGATGCCCGGGCCGGCGCCCCCGGGCGGAGCGCAGCGCTGATCACTGCGCGTGTCGAGCAGATCGTGAACGGGCATGGAACGCTCGATGGATTCGGGACGCTCAGCGACGGCGAGCAGGTGGTGTTGGCGGTGACCGAGCAGTTCCTGCTCGACGCGCACGCGATCGACGACTCGATGATCGGCGCCTTGTCGCAGCACTATTCGCCGGCCGACTTGGTGGCGATCATGTTCCACCTGGCCCTCGTCGACGGTTTCACCAAGTTCAACCGAGTCTTCGATGCCCAGCCCGAGATCGAGCCCGAGACCGAGATCGAGATCGAGGTTGATGTGGGCGTGGGCGTGAACGTACCCCTCGGAAAGGACGTGTCCTGATGTCGACCATCCCCCGGTTGCCCAGTGCGGTTGACGGGGCGCCAGCGCAGTTCGGCACGATCCTGGCTCATCAACCCGACCTGGCCCGAGCGTTCTCGGTGCTCTACGGCGAGTTCTGGTCGCGCGGTGTGGTCGACCACTCGACGAAGGAGGCGGTGCGCCTGCGCAATGCCCGGATCACCGATTGCGGGTATTGACGCAACGTCCGCTTCGCGGTCGCGAAGCAGCAGGGGTTCGACGAGGCCACCGCCGCGCAGGTCGATGACGACTATGCCGACTCGTCGCTCGATCCGCGGCTCAAAGCAGCGCTCGTGTTCGCCGACGCGTTCTTCGCCGCCGCCGGCCGCCCATCGGTCGAACAACAGGCGCAGATCGAGGCGGAGCTCACCGAAGCGGAACTGGTCGAATTGGGGATCGGGTTGGCCCTGTTCCACGGCTTTTCCAAGTTGATCATCGCGTTCGGGTGCGAGCCCGATCAGATGGACATCACCGAGCTGCGCACCCCCGGCAGTTGAAGCAGCGCTTCAGCCCGGGATCAGCTCACGAACGTGATCGGTGGTGCCGGTCGATCGGGCGCGGCAACCGTGCTCGACGCCCATCCGCAGTAGATCAGCGAGGTGATGTGGGTGTCGGGTTCGAACGAGCAGAACGTGGCGACCGGGTCGTTAGCACCTTTCGGGCACGATCCCCAGTACGTGGCGAGCCCGGCGGCAGTGGCGGCCAGCATCAGGTTTTGGATGCCAGCCGCGACCGAGTCGCGGTTTTCTGCGGTGCGTAGCGGGGAGTCGCCTGGGGCGGAGCCGACCACGATCGTCATCGGTGTGCGGAGGTATTTGGTGCGTGCCTTGGCGACCTTGTCGGGCGGGTCACCGTGGGTGTGCATCGCCTTGGCGATCACCTCGCCGAGGGTGGCCCTGGCGTCGCCTTCCACCACCGCGAAGCGCCACGGCCACGTGCGTTTGTGGTTCGGGGCACATTGCGCCAGAGCGCAGAGCCGCTCAACCATGTCGTGGGGGACCGGGCGTGACTTGTCGACCAGCATGCTGGTTCGGCGGGAGCGGATGAGGGCGTCGATGCCATCGATGCTCATCGGGCCGCTGTTCATCGGGCCGATGTTCATCTCGCCGCTTGTGAATCGACGTCGTGGGCGAAACCGGCGACGAGGTCGACCAGCATCTGCCACCGTTGCGGCGGGTAGTCGTGGCCCATCCCGTCGATGAGTTCGAACCGGGCGCCGGGGACCAGTTCGGCGGTGCGCCGGCCGCCGCTCGCGTCGATCAGGGTGTCGGCATCGCCATGGACGACCAGCATCGGTACCGTCACCGAACGGAGCGCTTCGGCGCGCGGACCGCTGGCGCGGATGGCGAGGAACTGGCGGGTGGTGCCCGACGGGGTGAACGCTCGGTCGAAGGCCCGCTCGGCGGACGCCCGCCACCGGTCTTCGTCGACGAACGCGGGGCTGCCCCACTCGCGCTGGCCGGCGATGTGGTTGACGATGTAGCTCTCACGATCCGTCGCCGGTGGGGCGGTCAGAAGCGCAAATGCCGCCGCCGTCGGTTGGCCGAAGTCGGGCTCGCCGGTGGTGGACATCACCGACGTCACCGAGCGCGACCGGTGCGGGTGCTCGATGGCGAGGGTCTGCACGATCATCCCGCCCATCGACACGCCGATCACGTGCGCGTGTTTGATGCCCTCTGCATCGAGCACGGCGACGGCGTCACGGGCCATGTCGCCGATGAGGTACGACTCGCCGTGCTCGCCGGTGGGGCCCGATTCGAACGAGGTGGACAACCCGACGTCGCGGTTGTCGAAGCGGAGCACGTAGAGCCCGGCAGCGACGAACATCGCACACCATGCGGAGTCGAAGTTGATGCATTGGCTGCCGAGGCCGTTGACCATCAGGAGTGCCGGTTGGTCAGGGTTGCCGAAGGTCTCGTAGTAGATCTCGCAGGTGCCATTGCGTGCAGTCGCCATGGCCCGAACCGTAGCGCTCCGTTTCCGCCGAGCCCGGCCACTGGTTCCGCTGTGCGGACCCCGTGGGGTCCTGCCCGAGTATCACCTCGTGGCCGACCGGACCGCAGCAGGGTGGCGGCCCGGTCAATCAGGACGTTTCGCGGCTGGGGGACGCAAGCGCCCGCCAGCCAATGAGCCGATCTCGATCCTGCCTGCGACGACCCCGGCGGCGACGTCGGTGAGCCTCTGGTTGCTGTTGCGCGAGTAGCGGCGGAGGCGTGAGAACGCCTCGTCCATGCCAACCGCGTCACGCTCGGCGACCATGCCCTTGGCTTGTTCGATCGCGATACGGCTGTCGAGCGCGTGTTGCAACTGCCCTTCGCGGATGGCCGCGTCACGGGCTGCTTGGTCTTGCACGATGGCGATGCTGGCAACATCGGCCAGCGCTTGGGCCAGAGCGATGTCGCTGTCGGCGAGCGGAACCGGTTTGGTCATGAACAGGTTGAGGCAACCGAGGATGAAGTCCTTGAGCCGGAGCGGCACCGCGCACACGGACGGGAAGCCGCCCGCCACACTCTCGGCGGCGAACTGCGGCCACGGCGACTCAGATTCAATATCAGCGTTGGCGACGACCGCTCCGGTTCGGTAGCAGTCGAGGCACGGCCCCTCATCGTTTTGGATCTGGAACAGCTCGAGCAGTTCGATCTGCTCGGTCGATGCACCGATCACGCGTAGGTGGCCGTCGGCGTCAGCGAGCAAGATCCCCGCAGCGGCGGCATCGAGCAGTTCGACGCATCGAGACGTCAGCACGGTGAGCACCTCGACGACATCGAAGTCGCCGACCAGAGTGTCGACGATTTCGACGAATGTGGTGGCCATGAGCGCCTGGCGGCGCAAGGTTCGTTCTTCAGCAGTGTCTGACATGTCCGCTATGCCCCTTCCGGTGGTTCGTGGCGATCGTCGGCGAGGCGCAGGCGGCGTGTGACGATGTCGGCGGCAATGGCGGCGATCGGTCGGTTCTGCGAAAAAGCGTAGGCGCGGATCCGCGCCAGCGCCACAGTGACGGGGATCTGCAATTGGATTGACACCATCCCCGATGCTTGGTAGATCTCGGCGCGGTACGCGACCGCTTCGTCCAATCCGGTCGCCAGCGTTCCGGCCGGCGCGGCATCTTGCAGGCTCAGCACCGTCTCGGTGAGCACATCGGCAAGTGCGGTGGAGTCAGAGTCCTGTGTCGGGGACAGATCACCCGGCTGGTCTTGATAGATCGTGAGTACTCCCACCCCGACACCTGCGGACGCCAGCGGATAGGCAAACACCGCCCCGATCCCGGCCGCTTCAGCCAACGCCAGGAACGATGGCCAGCGATTCGTCGTGGCGACATTCAAGCGAGGGGTGTGTACCGGCTGATTTAACCGAAAGGCGTCCTGGCAGGGACCTGCGCCGAGGGTGAACTGAAGATCTTCCAATGCAGCCATCCGCTGATCGGACACGCACACCGGCCCCGCCTGGCCGCCGCCCATGATCGTGATCCCCACCCCAGACACTGCGAGCACATCAACACACGCTGCACACAATTGGGCATCCGGCGATTTCGTCACCGCACGCGCGAATGCGACGGAGATGCGCATCCACCGTTCATCGGCGCTCACAACAGGCACCCAGCGAGCCAGCCACATTCGACATGTCGGCCATCCCTTCAACTCACCACAATGTGAGCGACCAAAGAATCCGGAGCCGGGTGCACTGCGAAACGTACGCCTGGTGTTTAGCACGTCGGCGGCGGTTGTGCGCGGCCACGCCAGCCGTCGACCGTCAGTTGAGCTAACTCGCACCACGCCCGCAGGGGACGTTCACGAAGGGTGGCACAGGCGCGACCGTGCTGGTTCAGCTGCCGAGCAGTTGGGCGCGTAATTCACGCTTGACGAACTTGCCGTTGGCATTGCGCGGGAGTTGCTCGTCGAGGAACCAGATGTGGGCCGGAATCTTGTACTTCGCCATCCGGTCCGCCAGGAATGCACGCAGTTCGTCGGCGGTCAACGCGGCGCCTTCGTGCAGCACGACTGCGACACCGATCGCCTCGCCGAGACGTTCGTCGGGCACGCCGAACACGGCGGTTTCGGCAACCGCGTCGTGTTGGTAGATGGCGGTCTCCACCTCGCTGCAGTACACGTTCTCGCCGCCGCGCAGAACCATGTCCTTGGCGCGGTCGACGATGTAGACGAAGCCGTCGTCGTCGATGCGGGCGATGTCGCCGGTGTTGAACCAGCCGTCGCGGATCGCGTCGGCGGTGGCCTCGGGGCGGTTCAGGTAGCCCTTGATCACCACGGCCCCACGCACGCACAGCTGCCCGATCACGTCGGGTCCGGGGGCGAGGTCATTGCCGCCGTCGTCGACCAGTTTGGCGTCGAGGGTGGGCACGACCGGGCCGGCGGAGTCGGGTTTGGCGATGAATGACCTGGCCGAGTTAGCGGTGACGACGCCATGCGTTTCGGTGAGCCCGTAGCCGGTTGCCGGAACACCGTTCTTGAGCGCGCCGGCAATCTTGCCGACGAGGTCTGGCTGCAGCGCCGCGCCGCCGCCCCCCATGCCGAGCAGTGACGACGTGTCCCGGGTGGCCCAATCGGGGTGCGCCAGCAGCTCGCGGCTCATCGTCGGAACGCCCGAGAAGTTGGTCACCCGTTCGCGCTCGATCAGCTCGAGCGCTCGGCCCGGATCCCACTTGTAGGTGAGCACCACGCGGCCGCCGGTGAGCGTTGCCGGGTGGAGGATGCAGTTACACGCGGTCACGTGGAACAACGGCGTCGGGGCCATGAACACACCCTGTACCGGTGCTTGGGTCGGCGGTTGTGCAGGTGCTGACGCCGGTGCGGGCAGGTCGCCGGCGGCGATGGCCTTGGCGTCGGCGAGGGCGGTGGCGGTGGCCATGCAGGCCAAGTTCAAGATGTTGTGCACCGAGCCGCGATGGGTCAATTGCGCACCTTTGGGGAACCCGGTGGTGCCCGAGGTGTAGAAGATGCAAGCATCGTCGTCGGGTTCGATGCTGGCGTCGGGCAGGGTCGCCGGCGCCTCGGCCCCCTTCACGACGTCGGCCCAGTGCGATGCGTCGGCGGGCAGGTCGCGGGTGGTGCGCACGGCAATGATCGGCAGCGGGCTGACGGCGCGTACCGCAGCGAGGATTGGCTCCACGCGGGCCAGCCGCTCATCGTCGGCGATCAGCACCTTGGGGCGCGAGTCGGTGAGGCCATACTCGATCTCGACCGGGGTCCACCACGCGTTCAATCCGACCACTGCCGCTCCGAGCACGATCGTGGCCCAGTAGCCGACCACCCATTCCGGGTAGTTGCGCATCGCCAAGGCAACCCGGTCGCCCGACCCCACACCATGGGTGTGGCGCAGCACATGCGCAAGCGAGCGCACCTGTGCGGTGATCTCGGCGTAGGTGTAGCGCTCGTCTTCGTAGACGAGGTAGTCACGCTCGGCGAAGGCTGCGGCCATCTCCCACACCACGCGCATGTTCGGCGGGGCCGCCGCAAACACCTTGATCGGTACGTCGCGAACAACGATCTCGGTGACGGCGAATGGCGCTCCGGGGGCGGTGAGCTCGGCGCGGGCGTCGTGGTAGTGGCTGATCACCCCACCATCATGGCCGCGCGGGCCCCCGGCTCACTTGTTGGGCTGGGGCAGCGTGCGCAGGTATGGCTTGACGGTGGTCCAACCCTGCGGGAACAGCTCCTTGGCTTCGTCGTCGGTGACGGTTCCGCCGATGATCACATCGTCGCCGTCGGTCCAGTTGGCGGGCGTGGCCACCTTGTACTTCGCAGTGAGCTGCAAGCTGTCGATCACGCGCAGGATCTCGTCGAAGTTGCGACCGGTCGATGCCGGGTAGGTGATGGTCAGTTTGACCTTCTTGTCCGGCCCGATCACGAACACCGAGCGCACCGTCAAGGTGTCGTTGGCATTCGGGTGGATCATGTCGTAGAGGTCGGCCACCTTGCGATCGGGGTCACCGATCATCGGGAAGTTCACCGGCGTTCCCTGCGTTTCGGCGATGTCGGCTTCCCAGCGCTCGTGGCTGTCGACCGGGTCGACCGACAGGCCGATCACCTTCACGTTGCGCTTGTCGAACTCGGGCTTGATCTTGGCCACGTAGCCGAGCTCGGTGGTGCAGACAGGGGTGAAGTCTTTCGGGTGGCTGAACAGCACACCCCACGAATCGCCGAGCCACTCGTGGAACTTGACCTCGCCCTGCGTGGTGGCAGCGGTGAAATCGGGTGCTATATCGCCAAGTCGAACAGCCATGGTGGTGCTCCTTCATCTGAGGGGGTGTGCCGCTCAGACTACCCCCGCTCCGACAATCCCGACCATGCAAGTCGGGTATCCCCCGGCGCCGCCGACCTGGCCCCGAACCTCGTGCGAACTTTGTCGGTCTGAGCAGGTTCAGCCGGTCGTCGGCGACAGAGTTGGTTCGGTCCTGATCGCTGTCCGCGGGTCTGTGTGAACTTTGTCGGTGTGAGCAGGTTGAGCCGGTTGTCGGCGACAATGTTGGTTCGGTCCTGATCGCTGCCCCGGGGGTCTGTGTGAACTTTGTCGGTCTGAGCAGGTTGAGCCGGTTGAGTCCGACAGAGTTGGCTCTGGCCTCGGCGCGGCGGAGGGCTTCGGTTCGGCCCAGATCCTTGGTGTCGTACAGTCGCCGCCGTGACCGCCAAGCCTGAAACGCTGACTTCGCTGATGACGGCGCTTGACTCCTCGTCGGACGCACCGTTCCTGCTCGACTCCGCTGGGCGGGTGCTTGCCACGTATGGCGATGCTGCCCGCCGTTCGGCACAGTTCGCGCACGCCATTCGCGGTGCCGGGGCCGTGCCCGGCGACCGGTTGGCGCTGCAGGCTGACAAGTCGATCGACGCACTGATGGTGTACCTCGCGTGCGTTCGTTCGGGCACCGTGCTGTTGCCGATGAACCCGGCCTACACCGCGGCGGAGGTGGCCCGGCTGGTTGCCGATGCGGAGCCGGGGCTGGTGGTCGACAACGAGGGATTGGCGGCACTTGCCATCTCCGCCGACACGTGCCCGACCGGGTTCGACGACCATCCGGCGGCCCCGGACGACCTCGCCGCGATCCTGTACACGAGTGGTACCACTGGGTTGCCGAAGGGGTCGATGCTGTCGCAGCGCAACCTCGCTTCGAACGCTCGGACACTGCATCGGCTGTGGGGGTTCGGGCCGGGGGACGTGTTGCTGCACGCGCTGCCGATCTTCCACACGCACGGACTGTTCGTGGCGACCAACTGCACCATCGCCAACGGCACCCCGATGGTCTTGCTCGCGAGGTTCGATCTCGACGACGTGCTCGCGGCGTTGCCGCGGTGCACCGTAATGATGGGGGTGCCGACGTTCTACACACGCCTGCTCGGCGACGACCGCTTCGATGCCGCGCTGTGCAAGCACATGCGGGTGTTCATCAGCGGTTCGGCGCCGCTGCTCGCCTCGGTGCACGTAGAGTTCCGAAAGCGAACCGGGCATGCGATCCTCGAGCGTTACGGCATGACCGAGACGTCGATGCTGACGTCGAACCCGTTGGTGGGGGATCGACGGCCCGGCACCGTCGGACTGGCGTTGCCCGATGTGGAGGTGCGCGTGACCGGTGAGGATGGCGAAGTGCTCGGTCCCGCTGAGATCGGGGGCATCGAGGTGCGCGGCCCGAACGTGTTCGACGGGTACTGGCGGCGCCCCGAATTGCGCGCCTCAGAGTTCACTGCCGACGGGTTCTTCCGCACCGGTGATGTCGGCCGGCTCGACGCAGACGGCTATCTGCAGATCGTCGGCAGGTCGAAGGACTTGATCATCTCGGGAGGTTTGAACGTGTACCCGAAGGAGGTCGAGGCCGTGCTCGACGAGTTGCCAGGCGTGCTCGAAAGCGCCGTGATCGGTGTGGCTGACGCCGACTTCGGCGAGGCGGTGGTGGCGGTCGTTGTTGGCGACGGAACGGCGGTGCTCGATGCATCGGCGTTGCGCGCTGCATCACGAGAACGGCTCGCGTCGTTCAAGTCGCCGAAGCTCATTTACGTCGTCGATGCGCTGCCGCGCAACGCGATGGGCAAGGTAGAAAAGGCTGCACTGCGACGCACCTACGGGACGCCGGCGTGAGCGGCGAGCTGTGGCGGCGATCGGCCACCGAGTTGGCCGACCTGCTGGCGAGTGGTGAAGTGTCGGCACGGGAAGTGCTGGCCGATCATCTCGTCCGGATCGAGGCGGTGAACCCGGCGGTCAACGCGATCGTCACGCTGTCGCACGACCGGGCGCTCGCCGATGCGGGCCGCGCCGACGAAGCGCATGCCCGCGGTGAGTCGCTCGGCGTGCTGCACGGCCTGCCGGTCGCGCACAAGGACCTGGCGATGACGGCCGGCATCCGCACCACGATGGGGTCCCCGGTCTACGCCGACCAGGTGCCAGCCGCCGACGAGCTGCTCATCGCACGGCTCCGCGCCGCGGGGTGTGTGACCGTGGGCAAGACCAACACCCCCGAGTTCGGTGCCGGCTCGCACACGTTCAACCGGGTGTTCGGTATTACGCGCAACCCGTATGATCTGCGCTGTTCGGCGGGTGGGTCGAGTGGGGGCGCGGCTGCAGCGCTGGCGGTGGGGATGGTGCCGCTGGCCGATGGCAGCGACCTTGGTGGCTCGTTACGCAACCCGGCCTCGTTCAACAACGTGGTCGGCTTGCGGCCGACGCCTGGCACGGTGCCGCAGTGGCCGTCGTCGGACCCGTGCGACACGATGGCGACTGGGGGGCCGATGGGGCGATGCGCGGCCGATGTGGCGCTCATGCTCGGGGCGATAGCGGGCACCCATCCGCATGCCCAGCTGCGCAGTAACGAGGGGCCATTCGCTCCGCTCGAGCGCTCCCTCACGGGGCTGCGTGTCGCGTGGAGCGCGACCGGCGGCGGGCT
>JANOKQ010000109.1:0-1684 GCA_031419375.1 Acidimicrobiaceae bacterium | reverse complement strand
GCGCCGTTCGACGAGATCGACCGGAACGTGAGCCCCCCGGCACCGATGGTGGTGCTCGAGACGTGGAGTGCGATACCGGTGCTTGTCGCCAGCGTGTTCGCCGACCCCGTCACGGCGAAGGTGCCACCCCCGATCGCCGTGAAGGCCCCACTGGCGCCGGTGGACGCAACGACACCTCCGGTGAAGTTGATCGTGCTACCTGGGTTCGTCGCCAGGTTGATGCCAAGACCTGCGTCGGTGATGGAACCACTGAAGGTGACCGTTCCACCCGTGCGACCGGAAACCTCGACCGAGCGGCCGGTTGCGATGGTGGTGACTGATCCGGCGAAGGCGACGTTGCCCGTGCCGCCAGTGATGTCGACACCGCGCAGCGAGGCATTGACGATCGATCCACCGTTGACGGCCACGTTGCTCGCCCCCAACGCGTCGAGCAGGATTCCGTTTGCCGCGCCGTTCGTGGAAACGCTCGCGAGGGTGTAGGTACCCGTGGCGTTGGTGAGGTTCAGTGCCGTGCCGGTGGTGGTCGCAACCGAGCTCTCGCTCACGGTGATGCCCGAGGCGTTCGACCCGGCGAGTCCGGGCGCCACGCCCGTCGAGATGACGACACCCTGCACCCTTGCGTCCGAGGCGAGGTTGACGGTTCCACCGATCGTGGCGGTCCCGGCACCCATGGTCGGCCGGGTGATCGTCCCCGCCGGAGGTATGATGAACATCAGCGTGTCGAACGGGCCGGTAGCCGGCTGCCCGATCAGCCACTCGCCCGAGTTCAAGGTGAGGCCGGTGGCCGTCGCGCCGCTGTAGACGAAGATCCGGTGGTTCGCTGCGTCGACTGCATCAGCCGAGGCGAGCGTGTTGAATGGGCTCGCGAGTGTGCCCGCCCCGTCGGTTGCTGCGGCCGGATCGACGAACCAGATCACCGGACCGGCGATCGTGAAGCTCGCCGTCGCCGCTGCGCTGCATTGCGGCCCTGCCGGGCTCCCCTCCCCGTTGTCGCAGACAGTGAAGTTGAAGGTCACTGCGCCCGTCACCCCCGGGGCCGGATCGATCGTGAACGCTCCAGTCGTGGAGTCGGCCACGACGGTGCCGACGCCGGCAACCGTCGTCGTGATCGTGCCGGCAACCGGCGAGGCCCCGTTTACCGTGCCGACTGTGAACGACGGCGTGAAGCCGGCGTTTCCGGCGATGTCGTCGGCATCCGCCGCCCCGACCAGGAGACCGTCGGCGGCAGCGATCGACCGGCGCATGTTGGCCTGGAGTGAGCCTGCACCGAATGCCCGCCCAGGCGAAGTCGGCACATCGTTGACCGCAGTGACGGTGATCGTGAAGGTCTGCTCGGCGCTCTCCGCCGGCGGCGCGCCGTCGTCGACCGCCTTGAGCGTGATCGTCGCCGTACCGTGGGCGTTAGCCGCGGGGGTGTACGTCAGCGTCCCGGTCGACGACACCGCCGGTGCTGTCGAGAACAGCGCTGCGTTCGTATTACCGGTGATCGTGAACGTCACCGTTTGGCCTACTTCACCGGCCGGTCCTGGGCTGATCGCTGTCGCCCATGTGTTGACCGACTGTGCGCCAGCATCTTCGGCCACCGTCTCATTGGCACCCTTGGTGAAGCTCGGCACCGCGTTGACTGCGTTCACCGTGATGGTGAACTGCTGGGTGGGGCTTTCGTCGACGCCGCCGTTGGCGG
>JANOKQ010000108.1:0-3255 GCA_031419375.1 Acidimicrobiaceae bacterium | reverse complement strand
CGTTGAAGATCGAGATGCACTTCCTGCCTGATGTGTACGTGCCGTGCGAGGTGTGCAAGGGCGACCGCTACAACCGACCCTCGACATCACGTTCAAGGGGCGCAACATCGCCGAGGTGCTCGACATGCCGGTGGCCGAGGCGGTCACGTTCTTCGCCAACCAACCGCCGATTGCCCGCCACATGCAGACCCTGCTCGACGTCGGCCTGGGTTATGTGCGTCTCGGTCAATCCGCACCCACGTTGTCGGGTGGCGAGGCGCAACGGGTGAAGCTGGCTAGCGAACTGGCCAAACGCAGCACCGGGCACACCATCTACCTGCTCGACGAGCCAACCACCGGCCTGCACTTCGAAGATGTGCGCCGGCTGCTCACGGTGCTGTCGCGGCTGGTGGATCAGGGCAACACGGTGTTGGTCATCGAGCACAACCTCGACGTCATCAAGACCGCCGACTGGTTGATCGACCTCGGTCCCGAAGGTGGCAGTGGCGGTGGACTGGTCATCGCCGAAGGTACCCCGGAACATGTGGCCACGGTGCCCGCAAGCCACACCGGGCGGTATCTAAAACCATTGCTCGGCTTGTGAGCGTCGACGCAGCACCGCATGACGTAGTCGGCACTGCGGCGTTGCAACGGCGCACGCTGATCACGCTGCGCGTCGCCCAAATCCCGGCCCAGGCCGCAGTGTCGGGCGTGGTCGCGGTGGTCGCATTGATCGTCAGCGACCTGCTCGACAGCGACCGGTTGGCCGGCGCCGGTGCAGCCGCATTCACGTTCGGCGCAGCCTTCGTGGCCATCCCGCTTTCGGGTTTCATGCGCCGTCGAGGTCGTCGTCCAGGCCTGGTGCGGGCGTTCGCGGCCGGTTCGATCGGTGCGTTCGTGGCCGCGTTCGGCGGGCAGATCGGGTGGTTCCCACTGTTCATCGTCGGCATGGTCGCATTCGGTTCCGGTCAGGTGGCCGGGCTGCAGGGCCGTTTCGTCGCCGCCGACCTGGCCGAGCCAAATGGGCGGTCGATAGCGATCGGTTCCGTCGTCTGGGTCGGCACATTGGGTGCCGCGTTCGGCCCGTTGCTCACACCGTGGGAACGTCGTCTCGCCGGTGCCGTGGGGTTGGAGCCGTTGGTCGGGCCGTTCGTGTTTGCCGGGGTCTTCTTTGCGCTCGCGGCTGGCGTGATCGCGGTGTTCCTCAGACCCGACCCGCTCGTCGCTGCCGGCATGGTCGACCCGGAGGCGCGACGGGTCCGTCCGGTACGCCAGGTACGTGCCGCAGCTGCTGTGGTGGCGGCACGGCCGATGGCGCAGTTGGGTCTGGCCGCGATGGTGGTGTCGCACACCGCGATGGTGGCGGTGATGACGATGACCCCGCCGCACATGAACGATCACGGCCACTCCAACCTCAGCGCCTACGTGATCGCACTCCACATCGTGGGGATGTTCGGGTTTTCGCCGCTGGTCGGTCACGTTGTCGAGCGCCTCGGTCGGCCACGCTCGATCATGATCGGTGCGGTCACCCTTGGTGCAGGCACGTTCATCTCGGTGGTCGCGGGCTACCGACCTGTCACGATCTTTGCCGGCCTGCTGCTGCTCGGGGTGGGTTGGAGCTTTGGTCTGGTGGCCGGAAGCTCACTGCTGACCGAGTCGGTGCCGCCGGAGGTCCGCGTCGAGGTGCAGGGGGCCGGCGACTTGGCGATGAGCTTCAGCGGCGGCATCGCTGCGTTGAGCTCCGGGTTCATCAAGCAAAGCTTCGGTTACTCGACGCTCGCCTATGCGGCAACGCTGGCAGCCGCAGCGCTGATGGTGTACGCGTTGGCCCGCCGCGTGGTGCGGCCCGCTGCCCCGGCGCTGTGAGCGACCGGTTCAGTTGCCGCGGAGGCGTTTGCCGAGCTCGCTGAGGCGTTTGCGTTCGGTGTCGCTCAACCCGACGGAGTTCATCTTGTCGAGCAGGTGATCCATCTCGCTCTGATCCATCGGTGACGGCCCAGCCCACGGCCCGCTGACCACGCGATCGAAGTCTCGGCCCTGCGGGAGCGACCGCTTGCGTTTCGATCGGGACTTGGGCCGGTTGGCCGAGATCGGCATCGGCAGGTGCGGAATCCAGGCGTACTCGGCAAGCAGGCCATACCCGCGCCCAACCACCGCGGCCGTGGCCAGCGAGACGAGCAGCAGCACGATTCGTGCGCTCTCGCGATTGCCCGCGAGTTGCAGGATCTCGATGCCGACGATCACAGCGGCGAGCACCCAGGCCGGCAGGCCGAAGAAGAACCGCACGTTCGGGAAATCGGCAGCGAACACGCAGAAGATGGCGATCTCCACCGGGCGGATGCCGGCTTGGGGGATGTCGAGGAACGTCCCGACAATGCCGGGCACGACTGCCAGGGCCAGCAACAAAAGTGCAAACTGGGTGCGGCCAACCATCCGTTCCAGCTCGCGACCGAAGTACCACAACATTGCGATCGTCGCAAGAGTCCAGATGTCGGGGGCGTTGGCGATCGGCCAGGTGAACAAGCGCCAGATTTGACCACCCCGCACGTCGGCGGGGAACAGCACGAGCGGTTCGAGCAGGCTCGGGCTGATTGCCCAGACGAACATCGACAGGGCGCACAGCAACGCGGCGAGCAGGCTGGTATTGACATCGACGGTGCCGATGCGGAACCACGGATCGTCATGGCCGCGACGGCCGGGGAACGAGAGCGAGAAACGACCAGACACGTCCCGAACCCTAGCGCCGAACCCCAGGCGCCGAACCCCAGGCCGGGGCCGGACACCCGCACGCGGCGGCACCTATCCCGGCGGCGTACGGGTTCGGTAGCCTCAAACCCGATGGGTGATCCGCTGGTGCCGCGATGGTGAAACGTCCGCCCGCCGGCACGATTCCCGAAGGGCCGGGGTCGTATCAGTTCCGTGACGAGCAGGGCCGCGTCATCTACGTCGGCAAGGCCTCCAACCTGCGCCAGCGCCTGTCGAACTACTTCCAGCACCCGCGCAACATGCACGCCCGCACTGCACAGATGGTGCAAACAGCCGAGACGGTCGAGTGGATCGAGGTTCGCAACGAGGTCGAGGCGTTGATGCTCGAGTACAGCCTGATCAAGCAGCACCGACCGCGGTTCAACATCCGCCTGCGCGACGACAAGAGCTACCCGTTCCTCGCCGTCACCCTTGACGAGCAGTTCCCGCGGGCGCTGGTGATGCGCGGCCGCAAACGCAAAGGCACCCGCTACTTCGGCCCGTATGCGCACGCATATGCGATTCGCGAGA
>JANOKQ010000107.1:0-1731 GCA_031419375.1 Acidimicrobiaceae bacterium | reverse complement strand
TGGCGATCGCGTAACCGGGAAACATGTCCTCTTGCATGAGGTAGCTGCTGGAGCCGATGTTGACGATCGAGCCGTGGCCGGCCTCGATCATCTGGGGTGCCAATGCTTGGATGGCGAAGAAGTAGTGCCGCAGGTTGGTGTTGATCCGGTTGTCGAAGTACTCGGGGGTCACGTCGCGCCAATCGTGACGGTCGTCGTTGGCCGCGTTGTTGACGAGCACCGCAACACCGCCGAGCGCCTCGACCGCTTCGGCGCACGCCCGCTGGAGCGCGGGGATGTCCACCAGGTCGACCTCGATGAACAACGGCGTGTGCTTCGCTCCCGCCGTAACGCACCGCTCGATCGTTGACTGCGCCTGATCGACACTGATGTCGACGAACGCCACCCGGCACCCCTGCCGGGCGAACTGCTCGACGAGCGCACTGCCGATCCCGGCTGCGCCTCCGGTGATGAAGACACCCCGATCGGCGAGCGAGGGATAGCTGGCGTAGCTGGGGGTCATGGTGTCTCCTCGGAAATGGAACGCAAGCCCCACCAGGCCCGCAGGCGATGGGCGTGCTCGGCGTTGACGGTGCGGGGTGGGATGGTGCCGGCCAGGATGGCGCGGATCTGTTCGACCGAGCTGAGCGCCTGCGCGTCGGCGTTGTCCGGGGTGAGCCCGCCGAGATGGGGTGTGGCGATCACTCCGGGTCGGCTGGCCAGCCCCGGCGATGGCCGCTGGTCGGCACCTCGCCCGACATCCATCGCGAGCCCGCCGAGGTGGCCCGAATCGAGCGCTGCGGCGACCGCTGCTTCGTCGAGTAACTCGCCCCGCGACACGTTGACGAGCATCGCGCCGCGTGGCATCGCGTCGAGCGCGGTCGCGTCGATCAGGTTCTCGGTCGCGGCGGTTGCCGGGGCGAGTGGCAACACGAACTGCGACCGGCCGAGCAGGTCGATCAGCTCGCACTGCTCGAAACCGTCGGCCGTCGCGTTCGCGACCGGATCGCACACGAGGACGGTCATGCCCATGTCGCGCAGGAGCTGCGCCAGGTACGCACCGATCGACCCGTAGCCGATGACGCTGACCGTGCGGCCACGCAACTGGATGCCGCCACGCTGTCGCGGCGGTACGCCGTTGCGGTAGTCGATCGTCGAGTCGGTCACGTTCCGGGCGAGATCGAGCAAGAGCGCGAGCGCCAGCTCGGCGGTCGACGCAACGAAGCTCTTGCTGGCACGGGCGACCAGCACGCCAGCGGCAGTGGCGGCGTCGACGTCGATGGTGGTGATGTCGACCGCGCAGCGCAAGAAGGCAACCAGGCCCGGCAATTCGGTGAACAGCGCCGCCTCACCGGGTGTGGACCGGTGGGCGATGATCACGTCGTAGCCCGCCGCAGCTGCGATCAACTCCGGGGTGGTGAGATCACGGTCGAGCGGGTTGACCCGCACACCGGCAATCGCGTTGAGCTCCGGCAGTGCCCGCCCGTAATAGGCGGCGATGTCGTCTGGCTGGTGAGTGAGGAACACGGTCAGCACGCCGAGGAGGGTATCCATGGGCCGGCCGTGGGCGACGCAGAGCCAATGCGCCCACGGCTGTCGCCTGACTACGCCGCGGCGTGCGCCGGTCGGATGTGGGGCGCGGGAACGATCGTGAGCCGACCGACGAGAATTCCGAATGCCCGCTCGCGGGCCGCAGATGGCTGGTGCCGGTGTTTTCCAGCGTTAGGGACGTGCGCTCCGGCGTCACCGCGA
>JANOKQ010000106.1:0-4402 GCA_031419375.1 Acidimicrobiaceae bacterium | reverse complement strand
GAGTTGGCGAACTTCAAGCATGCTGCGATCGTGAAGGGTCAGGCGCCCAGGTAGGCCTGGCGCACGGTCGGGTCCTCCAGCACCGCGCGCGTGGCACCCAGCGCCAGGCGGCGGCCGAAGTCCAGCACCAGCGTCTGCGTGCAGATGGCGGCGATCAGGTCGACGTCGTGATCGATCAACACCACCATCGCGCCCGTCAGCTCCGGCAGGGACACGACGAGATCGCGGAACTCGCGCGACTCCACATCGCTCAATCCAGCGGCAGGCTCGTCCATCATCACCACTCGCGGGGCGCCGGCGATGGCCCTGGCGATCTCGACCAAACGGCGCTCGTAGGAGTTCAGTCCGATCGCCGGGTCACCGGACTTGTCGCTCAAACCGGTGATTCGCAGCGCCGTGGCGACGGCCTCGCGACGAGCCACGCGGGACATGCCGACCGCATCGAGGACGACGGCCACGTTGTCGTGCACGGTTGCGGTTTCGGCAACCTGTTCGGTTTGGAACGTTCGCCTGATCCCCCACCGGGCACGAGCGAACGGTGCCATCGTCGTGATGTCGACGCCATCGACGGCGACCCTGCCCGACTTGGGCTGAACGAAGCCCGACAACACGTTGAGCAGCGTCGTCTTGCCGGCTCCGTTGGGCCCGACGATACCGACGATCGAGCCGTCGAGATCGACGGTCAGTTCGCTCAGCGGCCGCACGCCACCGAACATCACCGTCACCGCCTCGATCTTGATCATGCGCCGGCCTCCGCGACAGTGGCCTCGGCGGCCGGGACATCAGCGCTACTGGCCTCGGCGGCGGGGGCATTCGCGATGCTCGCCGGCCGGCGGCGGACCTTGTTGGCAATGCCGTGCCACAGCCCGACGAGTCCGCCGGCGGCACCCTCCGGTGCGGACGTCAGCGAGATCATCAACAACACCCCGAAGATCACACTGGCCAGGTCACCGGAGATGCCCCACTCGGTGAACAACGTGGGCAGCACCTTGGCCAGCACACCGGCGATCACGGCACCGAGTAGGTGGTACGACCCCGCCGAGACGGCCAGCGCGAACAGCAGCATCGAGGCGCTGGCACGGAAGTCGAGCGTGTTCAGCTGGCCCGTGAACCCGGCCGAGAGCCCGCCGGCCACGCCGGAGAGAAACCCGGCGAGCGCGAAGGCGAGGGTCTTGTAGCGGGTGACGTTGACACCCGACGCAAACGCAGCCGCCTGGCTGCGCCGGCTCATCGCCCAGGCCCGCCCGGGCCGGCCACGCAGGTGCACGATGACGAGCACGAACGACAACGCAGCCATCACGACGGCAAACCGGAAGTAGGCCACATCGGTGCCGGCAAAGCTCGGCTGGGGCATCTGCCGCCGGTTGTACACGCCACCACGACCGCCGAAGCCTGCGCCACCATCGGGAAAGCCGATGGCGTTGATGACGACGTAGAACGCACCGGCGGCCATCAACGTGATGAGCGCAAGGTACAGCCCACGAACGCGGAGCGCGGGAAGACCGACGATCGTGCCGATCAGCCCGGCGAAGAACCCGCCGGCGATGATGCACACCACCACGGGGATCGAGCCGAGGAACGACAACCTCAACGCCACCCACCCGCCAACGCCGAAAAGCGCATAATTGGTGAGCGACACCATTCCCAGGCGCCCGTACAGCAGACCCACACCGAGCGACGCAATCGAGTAGATCACCGCCTGGGTGAGCACGGTGAGCCACAGCCCTGGCTCGAACACGATTGGGGTGAGGAACGCGACGACAGCAGCGAAGATCACCACAGGGGTGTAGACCCGCAGGGCCGAGCGGTTCATGTTTCCGGCTGGAACGACACCGTGCGGCTGCGGTGAATGAACAGCACCACCCCGGCACCGATGATCAGTTCGGTGAGGACCTTGTAGGACTTCACCGAGTCGAAGTTGGTGAGCTCACTTTCGACCACGCCGATGATCATCGCCCCGGCCAGGGTCCACCACAGCGAGCGAAGCTGACCGACGAGTGCCGCGGCGATCGCCGGGATGACGAGGAACGTGAGCGAGGCCGCTTCGAGCTGCACCACGCTGGCGAACAACAACCCGGTGATGCTGGCCAGCAGTCCCGAGATCAGCCACGCCACGGTCTCGGCCCGGGTGACGTTGACTCCGACCATCGAGGCGAGCTCACGCTCGTTGGCCAAGGCGCGCATGTTGAGCCCGGTGCGGGTGCGCTGCAACAGCGCGGTTACGCCGACGGTGACCACGACCGCGAGCACGATCACCAACACCCGGGTCAGGGTGACCTGGACCCCGCTGATGTTGAACTTGGTGGTGTCGGTGGGCAAATCGAGGCTCATGATCCGAGCCGTCCACCGCCACCCGCACAACCCGAGCAACGCGAGCGCGAAGCCCAACGTGCCGATCGCTTTCACTACCGGATCGCGATGCGCCAACCGCGGTGCATACAGCCGGCCGTAGCCAAGCGAGAGGACCACACCAATGAGGATCGCCACGAGGTAACCGACGTACTCGTTGCGCCCTTTGTCGACAAACTCCTGCGAGGCGGTGAGCGAACCGACGGCACCGATCGCTCCCTGCGCGAAGTTGAGCACGCCGGTGGCCCGGTACACCACCACCAGACCGAGCGCCGACAGAGCAAAAATGCCTCCCGTGGTCAATCCCGAAATGAAGAACGACAACACGTTGTCGAACGAGATTGCAGAGATCATCTGTCCTGTCGGCTCTCGGTGCGTGGCTACGTCGACGACGAGGTCAGCCGACCAACCCTTCGGAGGTCTCTAGCTCGAGCACGTCGTTGAGCTCCGGATCGACCACCTCTTGGCACTCCTGGGTGAGCTCGAACTCCCCGGCGTCGTTGATCTTGACCATCCGACCGGCATGGTTGGCGTTATGGCGCTCGCCAGGACCGAAGTACCACGGCGTGCACATGAGATCGCTGCGGTAGTTCTTCACCGCAGAAATCGCCTCGTACACGCTCTCGCGGGTGATGGCTTCGGGGTCCAATTCCAGCAACGTCTCCGTAAACACCTTGGCGGCCAGCCAGCCCGCCTGACTGAAGGTGTCGCGAGGATCATCGGCCTCGCCGAACTCATCCATGGTGGCGATCCAGTTGGTGTTGTCGATGCCGGTGGAGGTGATCTCGTTCAGCTCGATCTGCACATCGAACTTGCCGTTCCAGTAGCTACCAACCTGTTCGGGGAAACCGGCGAGGTACTGCGAGGTCGGCCCGGCCCAGTGGGCTGCATCGCCTGCGCCTTGCTCTTCGGCGACCTTCATCAGCGCGATGGCGAGGCCTGCCGGCTCCATCAACAACACACCGTCGGGACTGTCCGACATGGCATCTTGGACGATGGCTGTGAAGTCGGGGTTGGCCGGATCGTGCAGGATCGAGCGAACCTCGACGCCATTCTCGGAACCCCAGTCGGCGACGCCGTTGCACACCCATTCACCCACGTTGGGGATCGCCTGAGCGATGCACACGATGGACTTTGCGTCGTAGGTAGCGCTGAGGTACTGCGCCGCGCCGAGCGCGGAGATGCGCGGGCCGGAGTTGGTCGGCGAAATGTTCTGCGAAAAGAAACACTCACGCGGCACCCCGGTACCAGCGACCACGGCGATTCCTTCATCGATGTAGAGCTGTGCGTTCTGACCACATTCGACGAACGACGAATTACCGACGAACGCAACAACTTCCTCGTCGTTGATCAGCTTCGAAGCGGCCTGAGCGGCAACGTCGGGTGTCCACTGGTCGTCTTCGATCATGAAATCGATCGGTCGGCCATTGATGCCTCCGTTGGCGTTGACGCAATCGAAGAAGGCCTTGGCGCCTTGGCCTGACGAGCTGAAGTCGTCGGGGCCGGTGGTTCCCTGGATCGAGCCGACCTTGATCGGGTCGCCCGAGGCCGCCTCGCCGGTGACGACGCACATCGACTCGTTCGTCGGTGCATCGGTTGCGTCGGTTGGCGGATCCGTGGCTTCGGCTGGCGCGTCGGTTGCGTCGGCTGGCGCATCCGTGGCTTCGGCCGGCGCGTCGGTTGCTTCGGCAGGCGCGTCGGTGGCGTCGGTTGCCGCATCGGTTGTCGCCGCTGGAGCCGTCGCCGCGTCGTCGCTACCGCACGCCGTGGCGACAAACGCCAGGGCCACGAACATCGGCAGCACCTTATGCCTGATCGCGTGTTGCATGAATTCCCCCTTGATGGTTGATGTGCCGAAGGCACGAGATTGATTCGGTCCGCCGCCGAAGCAGCGGAACCGGCACCCCACTCGGAAACCTAGGACCTGTCAACCACCCCCTCCAAGATTAGTTCCACTATGCGGAACGCTCGCGGAACGGATCAGCGCCCGCCGATGCCATCGAGGAGCCCCTCGGCTGCGCGAATCAGTTGATCCTGATGGGGTTGGAGTTCC
>JANOKQ010000105.1:0-3402 GCA_031419375.1 Acidimicrobiaceae bacterium | reverse complement strand
CGGGTGATGAACGGCAGGTAGGTGAGGCTGAAGCCTTCGCTGGCCTTCCACGATCCCTTCACCTGGGTGCGCGCCGCGTCGACATTTGCGTAGTCGACTTCGACCACGCTGAACGCGTGCGGGCTAACCGCCTTACTCATCACCATGTGGCTACCGGTGAGCTTGCGGATCTTGCTCAGCTTGACCGGCGTGTCCCGCTCGCCGCTCGACACCAGCGGAGCAGCAGCAGCGGTCGGCCGGGACGGCGAGGTCGCCGGGGCGGCTGCCGCTGGGGCAGTTGGAGCGGGGGCGGGGGCGGGCGCGGGCGCCGGAGCGGGAGCCGGAGCGGGAGCCGGAGCGGGCGCTGGTGCTGCGGGGGAGGAGGTCGTGGAGCCGACGCGGTCGATGTGGTCGAGCACGTCGTCGCGGGTGATCCGCCCTCCCGGGCCGGTGCCCGTGATTGCGCCGATGTCGAGGCCATTGTCGGCGACGAGGCGGCGGACCACCGGCGAGAGCAGACGGTTGTCGCCCGTTGCCGGCTTGGCGGCTTGCTCGGCGGCGGCGGGCTCGGCGGCGACCGCGACAGGAGTCGCAGGCGGGGCTTCGGGGGAAGGTGCCGGTGCGGGCTCCGTCGGCGGTTCCGGTGCAGGCTCAGCCGCCGGGGCCGGTGCCGGTGCAGGCTCAGCCGCCGGGGCCGGTGCGGCGGAACCGACGACGGCGATCACTGCGCCGACGGGAACGGTGTCGCCTTCCTGGGCGAGGATCTCGGTGAGCGTGCCGGCCACGGGCGACGGCACCTCGGTGTCGACTTTGTCGGTGCTCACCTCGAACAGCGGCTCGTCGGCAGCGATAGTGTCGCCGACCTTCTTGAACCACCTCGTGATCGTTCCCTCGGTCACGGTCTCGCCCAGTTGGGGCAGGGTCACATCAGCCATGTGCGGGTTGTCCTTCTCGGGGCGTGGATATCGATGGAAGCAGTGTGCACAGTGTGCCGGATACTGGCACGGACACGCGACGACCGCAGGCGGTCAGGCATTGAGGCTGCGGCCGGTGAGCGACAGCACGGTTTCGCCGAACAGCTCGGTCAGGCTGGGATGCGGTTGGATGAACTCGGCGATCTCGTCGACGGTCGCCTCCCAGTTCACTGCGAGGTAGCCGCCGCTGAGCTGCTCGGTCACCCAGGCGCCGACCATGTGCACCCCGAGCACCTGCCCGGCGGTTCCGTCAGCGTTGCGCTTGGCGATGATCTTGACCAACCCGTCGAGCTCACCGAGGATCTGCGCCCGGCTGTTCGAGCGGAACTGGTGCTTGGCGACCACCACGTCGTGGCCGGCCGCGACGGCTGCCTCCTCGCTGGGGCCCGCCCAGGCGACCTCGGGATGGCAGTAGATGGCCCACGGCACCCGGTCGTAGCGGATTGGGTTGGGGTTCTCGCCGAGCGCGTGCTTGGTGACCAGAATCGCTTCGGCATACCCGACGTGGGCGAGTTGCGGCGTGTTGATCAGGTCGCCGATCGCGTACACGTTCGGTTCACCTGTACGGCAGTACTGGTCCACCTCGACGAAGCCTCGGTCGGTCACTTTCACGCCGGTGCCGTTCAGGCCGAGCAGGTCGGCATACGGGCGACGGCCGACGCTGACGACGACCACGTCGACTTCGAGGTTCTCGCCCTCGCCGTAGTGCACCGTGGTCCCGCCGCTGCCGTTGGGCGTGTGACCGAGCACGTTGACACCGGTCTTGATGTCGATCTTCTTCTTCTTGAAGCTGCGCACGACGACGTTGGCGAGGTCGGTGTCGAGGCCGGGGAGGATCTTCGGCAGACCCTCGAGAATGGTCACCGCCGAGCCGAGGTCGGCGAACGTGCTGGCGAACTCGCAGCCGATCGCCCCGCCGCCGATGACCGCCACCCGTGCCGGGAGGTAGTCGAGCATCAGCACTTCGTCGCTCGTCATCACGGGCCCACCGGGCACCACTTCGAATCCGGGGATCGTGCGCGGCACCGAGCCGGCGGCGAGGATGACGTTGGTGCCGGTGATGGAGGTCGAGCCACCATCGGTGAGCTGCACATGCACGCTGCGGCCCGGCCCGAGCGAACCAACACCGTTCAAGATGGTGATCTTCTTCGATTTCATGAACCCGCCGAGGCTCTTGACGATGCCGTCGACGATCTTCTGCTTACGCGCTTGCGCGGTGGCGAAGTTCACGACCGGGGCGCTCGATTCGATGCCGAACTCGTTGGAGTGGGCGACGTGGCGGTGCACCGCGGCGGTCTCGAGGAACGCCTTGGCGGGAATGCAGCCACGGTTCAAACACGTGCCGCCGAGCTCGGCCCGCTCCACGAGCGCGACCCGCAATCCGGCCGAGGTGGCGTACAACGCTGCGCCATAGCCGCCGGGTCCACCACCGATCACCACCAGGTCGAACGTGGTGTCGCTGTCTGCCGCAGCAGTGTCCATGGAAGTGGCTCCTCCGTGATCTTGGTTCCGTCGTGCGCGCCGCCCGGTTCGGACGGCATAGGGCGGGATGCGCACTTTGCAGCGCAGCACGCAACGTTGGTCACGGTAGCGGCTGAACCGCGGTGTTTGCAGACCGCAGGTTCACACCATGCCCACCGCCACCGAATCCGTGATCGAACGCATCACCGAGCGCAAGGGCACACGAACCGCTACACCCCCCGCCACGGTGTGACCCGAATTGGGTCCAGCAACCAGAGCGTTGCAATGGAGTTCGGCGCGATCAACTCGTCGCAGGTGATACCACCAAACACGGCCTCAACGTCCTCGACAACATCGCCACCCTCTACACCACCGGCACCTGGCTACCACCACCCACCACCACCTGAGCGGTTACCTGCTGCTTTCATTGACCGTGTCTCCCGACGGAACGCCATCGACGAACCCTCCGGTAGAAGTCCGGTAGAAGTCCGGTAGAAGCCGTAGGACTTCATCACCGTCGCTTCTCTTGGTCCGATGCGTGCTTTTTGGTTTCACTTCTGGTATCACTGTCTAGTGAGCACTAGTGAGGTCTACCCAAACGCCCCACTCGCCCTCGTTGCCGTGGAAGTCCGATTTCCCGACAGCGCCAGCGCTCCGCTCGGTGCCGCCGTGCACCGGGCCGTGCGTGATCGACTGGGCCGCGACTGGGTGATCGAGGGTGGCAAGCAACAGACCATGGAGGTTGCGTTCGGGCCCAGTGGAATGTCGGCGCCGAACATCCGTCAGGAAAACCTGTCGCGAATCACCGTACGGGATCGAACCCAAGTAGTGACGTTGCGGCCGGACAGTCTGACCATCGAAGCGACGAGATACGGCGGCTACGACGTCTTTCGCGAACTGCTCCGCCGAGCGTTCGCCGCCGTCGAGGAGTTGCTCGAACCGGACGGCATCTCGCGGCTCGGCCTCCGATACATCGACGAGATCTCGG
>JANOKQ010000104.1:0-3103 GCA_031419375.1 Acidimicrobiaceae bacterium | reverse complement strand
ACCCGCTCGACGCCCTGGCGCGCCCGCGCTGGCCGCTCGACGCGAGCGCCGAAGCGGTGCGCGGCGCTGGGGTCAAGGCATGAGCCCGGCGCTCGGCGTAATCGGCGCGGGCGCGTGGGGCACCGCGCTGGCCCAGATGCTCGCGCAGGACGGCAGCGATGTGCTGATCTGGGCGCGCGAGTCCGAAGTGGCCGCAGCGATCAACGCGCGCCACTGCAATCCGCTGTTCCTGCCCGACGCCCGTCTCGCTCCGACGATCATCGCCACTGGCGATCTTGCCGACCTGGCCGACGTTGCAGTGGTCCTGCTGTGGTAGCCCAACTGCACGATGACGTCATCGCGCATGAAATCTTCCGCGGTCAGTCCCAACCCGGCGAACCCGAAATCATCCAGCGCAAAATGTGCCCGTCGGCATTCTCTCACGCAACCAGCACCCACACGTCAAGATCCTTCGTCGCTCGCGGAAGTCCGTGAGCTCCTACGGCGTATCCGCCGACAACCATGTACGCGACGTCATGTGCGTTCAAGCACTCGATGAACTCTTTGAAGTGTCGGTCCAGCTTCATTGCACACCTCGAAGAACGTTTGTCGAAGTTCAGTGATCGCTTGGATTCGATCCTCAAGCGGGCGACTCAGCCAGTACTCGACATCGGTGTTCGGCGAGTGAAGGTCCTTCACCGCGACAATGCGTTCGATCCGGCGACGGTCCACAACGTCAATTCTACTGCAATGGCGTGGCCACCGGCCCGGAGGGGCTTCTCGTTCTGGTCACGCGTTCCCGCCTCTACGCCCGTTTCACGTGACCAGAACGGGCCGGACGGCCGATCAGCGGGCGAGGCGGGAGGTGGCTTGGACTTCGATGCCGCCACGGGGGCGTTGCGTGAGGGTGACCGTGACACTGACTGGCCGCGCGGTGGCCATGATCTCGCTGGCGATCTCGGCTGCGAGCGCCTCGGCGAACACGGGTCGGTCACGGAAACCCCACAGGTACAGCTTCAGGCTCTTCGACTCGACGCACCATTCGCCGGGCTCGTACTCGATCACCACGTGCGACAGATCGGGCTGCTCGGTGACCGGGCACATCGAGGCCAGCTCGTCGGTGGTGAAGCGCACCGCCTGCACGTTGGCCGGGGCCGGGAAAACCTCGACGTGTTCGATCGAATGCCGCACGGTGGCGCCCAAGACGGTGAGTTCCATGACACCCAGGGTAGGGCGGCTGCGGGCCTCGGCCTACGCTGTGGCGATGGGCAAGGTGCTGACTTCGCAACAGATCCAGCGATACGACGACGACGGATTCCTGGTCGTTCCCGATGCGGCGTCGCCCGAGGCGTGCGCCTCGCTGCGGGCTGCGGCCGAGGCGATCGTCGACGATTTCGTGCCCACCGAGCGCCAGACCGTGTTCACCACGAACAACCAGGAGCGGGTCAGCAACGGCGAGTTTCTGGCATCGGGTAGCGGCACCTGGTGCTTCTTCGAAGCCGACGCGTTCGACGAGAACGGCACGCTCCGCCAGAGCAAGGACCTGAGCATCAACAAGATCGGTCATGCGATGCACGACCTCGATCCGGCGTTCGAAGCGTTCTCCTACACCCCCACGCTCGCCGGCATCACCACCGATCTCGGGATGGCCGACGCCCTCGCTCTGCAGAGCATGTACATCTTCAAGCAACCCCGCATCGGCGGCGAAGTGGGCTGCCACCAAGACGCCACGTTCCTGTACACCGAGCCGCAGCCGGTCACGGGTTTCTGGTTCGCCATCGAAGACGCCACGCTGAACAACGGCTGTCTGTGGGCGATGCCCGGCGGGCACCACACGCCGCTGCGATCGGTGTTCCGGCGCACCGGCGCGACCGGCGATGATGACGGCACCCGCTTCGACGAGCTGGACCCCACGCCGCTGCCCGACCCGTCAACGCTCACTCCACTCCCCGTTGCAGCCGGGACGATGGTCGTGCTGCACGGGCTGCTCCCACATTGGAGCGACGTCAACCGCTCGCCGGTCAGCCGCCACGCCTACTCGCTGCACTGCATCGACGCCGCGGCGACGTACCCGGACTGGAACTGGATCCGCCGCCCCGCCGAGTTCCCGTTGCGCAGCCTGCAACGCCACACCGCCGAACTGGAGGTGTCCGCCCGATGAACCGTGAAGCCCTCACCGCCGCGCCCAAGGTGCTGCTCCACGACCATCTCGACGGCGGCTTGCGCCCGGCCACCGTGGTGGAGTTGGCCGAGGAGTACGGCTACCCACTGTTGCCGAGCACCGACGTGGCCGAGCTCGCCTCGTGGTTCAACCGCGGTGCCAAGCGCAACGACCTCGTGCTCTACCTGGAGACCTTTGCCCACACGGTCGGGGTGATGCAGCACCGCGATGCGATCGAGCGCGTGGCCTTCGAATGCGCCCGCGATCTGGCCGACGACGGCAACGTGTACGCCGAGGTCCGCTTCGCGCCGGAGTTGCACATGGAGGAGGGGCTCACCCTCGACGAGGTGATGAAGGCCGTACTCGACGGCTTCCGGGCCGGCTCGCAGGGCACCGACTTGACGATCTACGCGATCTGTTCGGCGATGCGCACCGCGGCGCGCAGCCTGGAGATCGCCGAGCTTGCGGTGCGCTGGCGCGAGGAGGGCGTGGTCGGTTTCGACATCGCCGGGGCCGAAGCCGGCTTCCCGCCAACTCGCCACCTCGATGCGTTCCAGTACGTGCAGCGCGAAAACTTCCACTCCACCATCCACGCCGGCGAGGCGTTCGGGTTGCCGAGCATCTGGGAGGCGCTGCAGTTCTGCGGCGCCGAGCGGCTTGGCCACGGCGTGCGCATCGTCGACGACATCAGCGGCGCACAGGGTGAGGAACAGCTCGGCCGCCTTGCCGCGTATGTACGCGACCGCCGCATCCCGCTCGAGCTGTGCCCCACCTCCAACGTCGGCACCGGCGTCTGCGCATCCATCGCCGAACACCCGATCGGGATGCTCCGGCGGCTCCGCTTCCGGGTCACGGTCAACACCGACAACCGGCTGATGTCGGGGACGTCGATGACCCGCGAGATGCTGCTGCTCTCCGAGGCGTTCGGGTGGGGCCTGACCGAGATGCAGTGGGTGACGGTGA
>JANOKQ010000103.1:0-1930 GCA_031419375.1 Acidimicrobiaceae bacterium | reverse complement strand
GCTGCCGTCGCCGTCGACCGGATGGAGGCGTACAGCGAGGTGATGGAGCAGTTCGGCACCACCGAGTTCCTCGGCTACACCGATTCCGTGACCGAGTCGCGCGTGCTGTCGGTCATCGGGGGCGAGGGCGATGGCGAGGGCGACGGCGACGGCACGGTCGAGATCTTCCTTGATCGCAGCCCGTTCTACGCCGAAAGCGGCGGGCAGGTCGGCGACACCGGCACGATCCGCACCGACTCCGGCGAGGCGGTGGTGCTCGACACCACGTTCGCCCTGCCCGGCCTGCGCCGCCACACGGCGCGCATCGTCACCGGGCAGATCCTTCCTGGAAGCACCGCCGCAGCGGCGATCGATATCGAGCGTCGTGATGCCACCCGTCGCAACCACACCGGTACGCACGTGCTGCACCATGCGCTGCGGCAGGTGCTCGGCGAGCATGTGAAGCAAGCCGGGTCGCTGGTCGGCCCCGACCGGTTGCGTTTCGACTTCAGCCACTACGCCGCCGTCACCGACGACGAGATCGCCCAGATCGAAGCGATCGCCAACCGCGAGACGCTCGCGAACGTGCCGGTGCGCACGTACGAAACGACCAAGGACGAGGCCATGGCGCTTGGCGCGATGGCGTTCTTCGGCGACAAGTATGGCGACATCGTGCGTGTCCTCGAAGCGGGCAGCTCGATTGAGTTGTGCGGCGGAACCCATGTTCGGGCCACCGGCGACATCGGGGTGATCAAGGTGGTGGCCGAGAGTTCGATCGGTTCGAACCTGCGCCGCATCGAAGGGGTGACGGGCGCCAACTCGGTCAAGTTGCTGCAGCGCGACGAAGCAATTCTGGCCGACGCCGCTCGTCTGGTCGGTTCCTCAACCGACGACCTCGTGGTCGGCGTGCAACGCCGACTCGACGAGATCAAATCGCTCAACGACGAGATCAAGACCTTGCGCGCCCAGCTTGCGGTCGGGCGGGCCAGCGAACTGGCCGCCGCGGCCATCGACGGGGTGGTCGTCGAACGAGTCGACGGTTTGGCCCCGACCGATTTGCGCGACCTGGCCGTGGCGGTTCGCCAACAGCCCGGCGTACGCATCGTGGTGCTCGGCGGAATCGCCTCCAGCGGCGGTGCCGCGCTGGTTGCTGCGGTCACGGCCGATTCGGGCTGCAGTGCTGGCGACCTGATCAAAGATGCCGCCAAGGCTGTCGGCGGAGGAGGAGGCGGGAAGGGCGATATCGCTACGGCCGGCGGCAAGAACATCGACGGCCTCGACGACGCTCTTGCCATCGCCCGCCGCATCGCCACGAGCTGACGGAGGGCACATGCGTGCTCTCGGGGTGGACCTCGGGTCGAAACGGATCGGCATCGCCGTCAGCGACCGCAGCGGCACCATCGCCTCGCCGCTCACGGTGGTGGCCCGCAGTGGTAACCGCAAGCTCGATCATCAGCGCATCGCTGCGCTCGTTGCCGAGGAGGAGGCCGTGCTCGTCGTGGTGGGCCTGCCGCTGAACATGAATGGCAGCGCGGGCCCTGCGGCGACAGCTGCCATCGCCGAGGCGAGGGCATTGGCTACCGTGGTGGGCGTGCCCGTGGAAACCTTCGACGAACGCCGCACCACCGTCTCCGCTGATGCCACCTTGATCGAGATGAAGCTGAAGGCACCCGCCCGGCGCAAGGTGATCGACAAGGTCGCCGCCGCCGTGATGTTGCAGGGTTGGCTCGACCGGCGATCGGCCACGACATGACCGACACGCACGCGAGCGATGCCGAGCAGGTCGACCAGTTCCACGAAGCCGGGCAGGTGCACGAGGTTGAGACCACCAGGGAACGACCGAGGCTGATCCGCCGGCGCCAGCCCGATGCGTTCGAGTGGCCGAAGGACCCATGGGACGACGTCGATGCCACGGATGCGTTGATCATCGAGCGGCCGCGGCGCTCGCCGC
>JANOKQ010000102.1:0-8751 GCA_031419375.1 Acidimicrobiaceae bacterium | reverse complement strand
CGATGGCCTCATCGCCGGGCCGATCGATCGCCCGCGCATTGCCGCCGCGGCGCGGCTCAAATGGCTGCACACCACCGGCGCCGGGGTCGACCACCTGGTGCCGAGGGATTGGCTGCCGGTGGGCATCGTGTCGAGTGGGGTCGCGGCATCGAGCGAGGCGGAGAGTGGGACCGACAACGCGGCGAAGCGGCCAGTTCGGGTCACCGGCATTTCGATCGTGACGTCGGGCTCGACCCGCTGGGCGACTCGCTCCGGCTTGCGCAGGGCACCGAGGAGCAGCACCGTGCCCGTCACTCCCACCGCCTCGACCACCAACGCCGAAATCGCCAGACCGGCCGGTACTCCCGTCAACGTCCACCCGGCGCGCCACACCACGTAGGCAATCCCGACAAGCGACGTGACCACGGCCAGCAGCGTGCGTCCACGGCGATCGCGCGTGGTGGAGCTGTCGTCAACTGCTCGTTCGCCCACTACACCCACTCCTGTGGCTGGCTCCTGCGGCTGGTGCGACGCGAATCACACGCCATCGTTGGTAATCATCGGTCGCGAAACACGCATACTTGAGCAGATCTTGTCAGATTCTTGACCGAATCTTGAGGCAGGCCTCGTCAGTTCCGCCCTCCTCAACCCGGCGTAGCAGGTCAATGGAGGAGTGAACCGAGTGCGTCGACCACCGAGGACGGTCCGTCGATGGTTGCCAGCCGCGCCCCGATGCGACGGGCGAACGCCTCCGCCTCGTCGCAATCCCCCGCCGGTGCGACCACGGCCACCTCATCGAGGGCCTGCGCCGCGAGCACGGGGTCACCGTCGACGGTGGCCCGGCAATCACTGAGGACCACCACGATCTTGCGCCCGGCTTGGCTGCGACTCAACTGCTCACCCGCCGCCAGCAGCGCACCGCACAGATCGGTGGTACCGAAGCCGCGTAGCGCCAGCACGTCGTTCACCACCCGCTCGCCGGCCTTGTCCGCGTCTTGGCTTTTGGCCACCACGACGTCCTTGCCGAACGCGATCACGCTGTAGTCGCGCGGCGCCCAGAACGCGACCGCCGACGCTGCCACCGCCGAACTGGCCAACGGCTTGCCGCCCATCGATCCACTCCGGTCGACCAGCAGACACAACGCGGTACCCGGCTTGGCCCAGCCACGCACTCGCAACCGTTCCGGGTCGACGGCGTGCAGGCCGGCGCCTGCTTCGACCAACGCGTCGAGGCTCGCGTCGAGATCGAGATCGCCCGCATCGGGCCGATACTTCTGCTCGACGATCTTGCCGATCCCCCGAGGTCGCATCGGACCGCGGCGGCTGACATCGAGGAACAGCCTCCCGGCGAGGCGGCGGGCCAGTTCGCGTAACTTCGGATCGGTGGCTGCGGTGAGGTCGGCCAGCAAGGCCATCGTCTCGTCCGGGTCGTCGCGCATCGACGCATCGAGTGCAGCCTCGTCGAGGTGGCCGACCTCTGGTGACACCTGTTCGAAGCGGGGGTTGCGCGACAACTCACGGCGCGACGTCGTCTTGCGTTGGGCATCGGCGACCGCTTCGTCGGCCTCGGCCCCCTCCTTGGCCCGCGGCGGCCGCTTCAGCGAGAGCTGGTGGCCCCGGTCGGGGCTCCAGCTTTTCCCCCATCACCGGCCCCATCATCTCCCCCGCCGACGCGGCCGAAGATGTCCTCCCACAACTCGGTGACGATGCCCTCACTGGTGCGCGGCGACCCTTCGCGAAGCCGCACCCTGCCCGAGATCGCCACGATCGCCGCATCGAGCGACACACTCGGGTTTGCCGACGACAACCCGCGCAACTCGCCGAGCGACCGGGCCACGAGAGCCATGTCGAGCGCACCGCGCACCGACGATCCAACACGGAGGTCGTCGTGGTCGCGGGTGCGCCGCACCAGCTCGACCACCAGTTCCAGCCAGTGCTGATCAAGCGGTTTGCCATCGGTGAGCGCAACGCCGCGCTGGACGATCGACACCTCGTCGGATGCGCTCTGATACGTCATCGACAGCCGGCACATCCGGTCGTACACCGCGCTGCTGATCCGCGCCGTGCCGACGGCGTCGAACGGATTCATCGCTGCAACCAGCCGAAACCCGGGAGCGCACATGATCCGTCCGAGGCGCGGTACGTGCAGTTCCTGCTCGCTCATCACCGTGATCAACACGTTGAGCGTTTCCTCGGGGATGCGGTTGATCTCCTCGATGTACAGCAGCGAACCGGCGGTCATCGCGGTCACCAGGGGACCGTCGACGTACACGTCGGGCGAATAGCCGTCGGTGAGTACGCGGGCGGGGTCGAAGTGGCCAACAAGTCGCGCCGGGGTGAGCTCCGCGTTGCCTTCGACGAACTCGAAACCGATGCCGAGCTCGTGCGCGACGGCGCGTAGCAACGTGCTCTTACCGGTCCCAGGAGGTCCCTCGAGGACGATGTGTCGATCAGCGGCCAACGAGGCGACGACGAGTTCCAGCTCGCGCCGTCGCCCCACCACCTGGCCGAGCAGCCGTTCGATCAGCGCAACGGTCACCAGCGCGTGCTCAGTCGTACTTCAGCACGCCACGGATGTTGGTGCCGGCTCGCATCGCGTCGTAGCCGTCGTTCACACCCTCCAACGGGTACTCGTTGGTGACCAGCCCGTCGAGGTCGAGCTGCCCCTCGCGGTACAACCCGATCAGCTTGGGGATGTCGGCACGCGGGTTGCCGGAACCGAACAGCGAACCGACAACCTGCTTCTCCATCAGGGTGAGGTCGAGCAGGCTGACCGATGCCGACATCTCCATCGCCGGATGGATGTTGGTGACCACCACGCGACCCCGCTTGGCGGTGAGCGCAAGTGCGCTGGCGAGCAGTTCGCCGGAGCCGACTCCCATCGTCATGATCACCTTGTTGGCCATCGTGCCCCAGGTGAGATCGGTGATCCCTGGCAGGGCTTCCTCGAGCGACGAGTACGTGTGCGTGGCGCCGAACTCCATCGCCTTTTCGCGCTTGAACTCGACCGGGTCGATGGCGATGATCCGCTTCGCCCCGGCAAGGCGGGCACCCTGGATCGCGTTGGCCCCGATGCCGCCGATGCCGACCACCGCCACCGTGTCGCCGGGGCCCACCTCGGCCGCGTACACGCTGGAGCCCCAGCCTGTCACCACGCCGCATCCGAGCAGGCAGGCCCGGTCGAGCGGCACGTCGTTGTCGATCTTGATGCAGCTCGCCTCGCTGACCACGGTGTGGTGGGCGAACGTACCGAGCACGCACATGATCGCCAAATCCTTGCCCTGCGCATGATGACGGCTGCCTCCATCGGCCATTTGGCGGCCGAGACCGATCAGCGCACCGAGGTCGCACAGGTTCTGGTGACCGGTGGAACAACTGACGCAACGCCCGCACGAGGGAATGAAGCCGAACACGACGTGGTCGCCGGGGGCGAGCCAACTCACACCTTCACCGACTTCTTGCACGACGCCGGCACCCTCGTGTCCGCCGATGATCGGCAGGTCAAAGGGCAGGTCGCCGGTGACGAGGTGCTCGTCGCTGTGGCACATGCCGCTCGCGGCGAGCTTGACCAGCACCTCACCCGGGCCGGGCGGATCGAGCTCGATCTCTTCCACACTCCACGGCGAGTTGGTTTCCCACAAGATGGCAGCTTTGGTCTTCACGAGTGACCCCCAGGTCGTTCCAGTCCGATGCTCGCCGACGTTAGCGGTGCCTGCGGCACTGTGCATCACCCGTGCCCGCCATGCTGTCGCCAGGACACCGTCAGGCCAGCTCCACGGGGGGCTCGGCGTCGCTGACCATGTGCAGCGTTTGCACGGCGCGGGTCATGGCCACGTACAGCAGGCGGGCCCCGCGGGCGGTCCCGCCGAGGATCTCGTGCGGGTTGACCACCACGACGCCATCGAACTCGAGGCCTTTCACTGCCTCCGGGGCAAAGATCGGCACCTCATCGTGATCGAGGTGTTGCACCCTGGCCGAGGCACGCAGGCCAACCGCCGCGAGTGCCTCGCCGATCGCGGCGAACCAGCCCTCGGGGGCGACCACGCCGGTGTTGTGATGGCGGTGGCGGACGGTGACCACCTCGGCAGCTACCGCGGCGGCGAGCAGGTCGCTCGACTCGACGCGCACGAAGCTCGGTGGATCACCCTCGAACCGCACACTGGTGCTGGCCACGGTATCGACCGCGGTGAACGGCAGCAGCCGGTTGGCGACGTCGAGGATCGGCCCCGGCACGCGGTATCCGATCGTCAACCGAGCGATCGATCCGGTGGCGCGGGTGAGGTGCCCCAGCGCCGTCTCCCAATCGCGCTGCCCGGCGGGCGTGGTCGACTGGGCGAGATCGCCGAGCACCGTCATCGACCCCGACGGGCTGCGCCGGCCGATCGCCCGCAACGCAACCGCCGAGTGATCCTGCGCTTCGTCGACCACCACATGGCCGTAGGTGAACGGGGTGCCGTTCAGTATCGTGTTGGCCTCGTCGACGAGCAACTGATCCGCCAGCGTCCACTGTCGCCGTTTCCCACCGGGGCCGAATCCGCGATCGAGCAGCAGGCGGTCGACCAGCTTCACCGGTTGCATCGCCGGCCACGCCCGCTGCAGTTCGGCACGGAGCAGGTTCATCTTCCCGAACGCTCCATCGGATCCGGTGCGCTGCAGCAATTCTCGTTCGATGATCGGACGCAGCGATTCACGGCGGCGGTTGACCGGCAGGTTGCCGTCGAGGGCACGCCTGGTCCACTCGCCCATCTCGTCAGGTTCGAACACGAGCATCCGCGCCCCGAACGGCTGGCGGATCTGCTCGGTCGGTGCGCTCACGTGGCGAGTCGTTGCCGCCTCCAACGCGGCGAGCATCTCGGGCGAACCCTTCTCGGCCCGCTCGTGATCGGTATCGATGCCGGCCAGTTCGGGCAGCTTCGGAACGCAGAGCTCGTGCACGGTTCGCTGTTGCACGCTGCGCTCTCCAAGCGATGGCAACACATTGCCGATGTAGTCGAGGAACACCCGGTTCGGACCGACGACGAGCACACCGTCGCGCACGAGGCGGCGGCGGTGCTCGAACAACAGGTACGCGGCGCGGTGCAGACCCACTGCGGTCTTCCCAGTACCCGGGCCACCCTGCACGACGAGGCACTGGTCGATCGGGGCACGGATGACGATGTCTTGCTCGGCCTGAATGGTGGCAACGATCTCGCGCATCGCCCCGGTGCGCGCCGCGCCGATCTCGGCCAGAACGGGGTCGGGTACACCGGTCGCCGCGTAGGCCGCATCCGGATCGTCGAGCTGCTCGTCGAGGTACGCGGTGATCTCGCCGTCGGCCAGCGTGAACCGGCGGCGGTGAGCGAGGCCCAACGGGTCGACACCGGTTGCCCGGTAGAACGGCGCGGCAATCGGTGCCCGCCAGTCGACCACGACCGGCTCGTGGTTGGGGTCTTCGATATGACGACGGCCGATGTACCACGCGTCGCCGGTGGCGGTCGGCCCAGCGGTCGGCCCGGCGGCTTCGGTGATCCTGCCGAAGAAATCGCCGGCACCGGGCGTGTGCAGGTCTTCCAGCGCTTCGGCAACGGTGACCTCGATGTACTCCTTGGTGATCTCATCGGCTGAAGCGTCGGGGTCGACGGCACCGAACCGGCGAATCATGTCGTCGCGGCACGATCGCGAGAAGCCGAGCCGGGTGCGCTCGGCGGCGAGCTCGGGGAAGGGGTCGACGTTGCTCACAGGGGTGGCGACCCTACCCGGCGCCAGCGGGTCGGACCGAGTGTTGCCGGAGTCGGGGGCTACGCTCCGGCCATGGACAACGACACCATTACTCCCGTCACTCATGGCACTCCAGTCGCTAGTGGCACCACAGCCGCGAGCGGCGCCGACGGGGTCGGCGATCCGACCATCGAACTGATCGACGACGAACTGTTGGTCGAGGAGATCTCGATCGACGGCATGTGCGGCGTTTACTGAGCGATCAGCGACATCAGCGACATCAGCGACATCAGTGACATCAGTGACGACCCTCAGCGTGCTCGACGAGGCCCTCGAGCTCCACCCACAGGTGGCCTTGCGGCCCGAACCCTTTGGCGCGTTGGCGTACCACTACGGCAACCGCCGCCTCGTGTTCTTGAAGCACCCCGACATGGTCATCGTCGCCCAGCATTTGGGCGAGCACCCGACGCTGTCGGCCACCCTCGCCGCCCACGACATCGCCCCAACTCGCTGGGCCAGTTTCGCCTCGGCGTTCGCAGCACTCAAATCCTCGGAGATCATTCGTGAGCGTTGAAACCCTTGTCACCCAGTTGAAGACCGGGCTCGACGCGCCGATCTGTCTCACCTGGGAACTCACCTACGCGTGCAACCTGCAGTGTGTGCACTGCCTCAGCTCGAGCGGCCAGCGCGATCCGCGCGAGCTCACCACCGTCGAGGCCAAACGCGTCCTCGACGAACTGCACGATCTACAGGTGTTCTACATCAACATCGGTGGTGGCGAACCGATGGTGCGGCGCGATTTCTTCGAGCTCGTCGACCACTCGATCAGCCGCAACATCGGTGTGAAGTTCTCGACCAACGGGGCGTTCATCGACGCCGACAAGGCCCGCCGGTTCGCCGACATGGACTACCTCGACATCCAGATCAGCCTCGACGGGCTCGATGCCGCGACCAACGATCCGGTGCGCGGCGACGGCTCGTACGCGATGGCTCGGCGGGCGATGGAGCACCTCGCTGCTGCCGATTTCCCCGGCAAGCGCGGCCCGTTCAAGATCAGCGTGGTCGTCACCCGTCACAACGTCGACCAGCTCGACGGATTCAAGGCGCTCGCCGATTCGTACGGCGCGCAGCTGCGCGTCACCCGGCTGCGCCCGAGCGGACGCGGCGCGGATACATGGCACGATCTGCACCCGACCAACGCCCAACAGCGCCAGATCTACCACTGGTTGCTCGCCGCCGGCGACAACGTGCTCACCGGTGATTCGTTCTTTCACCTCAACGCTCTCGGCGAGTCGCTGCCAGGGTTGAACATGTGCGGGGCCGGCCGAGTGGTGTGCCTGATCGACCCGATCGGCGACGTGTACGCGTGCCCGTTCGTCATCCACGACCAGTTCAAGGCCGGGTCGGTGCGCGACGAGGGCGGATTCGCCCAGGTGTGGAAGCACAGCGAACTGTTCCGTGAACTGCGCGAGCCGCAATCGGCGGGTGCGTGCGCCAGTTGCGGCAGCTACGACGCGTGCCAGGGCGGGTGCATGGCCGCCAAGTTCTTCACCGGGCTGCCCCTCGACGGCCCCGACCCCGAATGCGTCACCGGCCACGGCGAGCAACTGTTGGCTGCCGTCAACGCGGCCACGAACCCGAAACCGGGTATGGACCACAGCAAGCCGGTCACGATCTCGCTCGGTCGCACACGGGCACCTGTGCCTGTGGCCGGTGCGTGACCCGACGTAACGTTGTCGATCACCGCTGCGCTGATCCTCCTCGTTCCGGCGTACCTGCTGGGCACGTTCCCGAGCGCCGTGCTCGTGGCCCGCTCGCGCGGTGTCGATATCACCAGCGTCGGCTCCGGCAACCCCGGTGCCTCCAACGTGGCCCGCGCGATCGGCCTGCGGTGGGGCGTGCTGGTGTTCGTGCTCGATGGCGTGAAGGGCGCGGTGCCTGCGGCGGTTGGGCTGCTTGCCGATTCGCGCCCTGCCGCGTACACCGCAGCGGCCGCAGCCGTCGTTGGCCACATGTTCCCGGTCACCCGTCGTTTCCATGGCGGCAAGGGCGTCGCCACGATGGGCGGGGCGACGGCGGTGCTGCATCCGTTGGTGTTCGTCGTGCTGCTCGGGGTGTGGCTTGCGGTACGCAAGGCGTTCGGAGTGGCCAGCGTGGCGTCGATCGTGATTGCCGTCGGGCTCCCAATTGGCGTCGCTGTCGGCGGCTCCCCTCTGTGGGAGGTTCTCGCTTCCCTCGGGCTCTCGATGCTGGTGATGCTGCGCCACACCGACAACATCCGCCGCCTGTTGTCGCATGCTGAACTGCCCGCCGAGCAGGATGAGCCGAGCGGTGATATGGACAGTAGTGTCCGCCCAATGAGCGACAGCGACGATTTCAACACCAAAGTGATCAAGGAGTTCCGTGCCAACGGCGGCAAGGTCGGGGACAACTTCGAGGCTATGCCGATGGTTCTGGTGACCCACAAGGGCGCCAAGACCGGCACCGAACGGACTACCCCGCTGGTGTGCAGCATGGACGGCGACGATGTCGTGATCATCGCCTCGATGGGCGGCGCGCCGAACAATCCGGCGTGGTACCACAACATGGTCACCAACCCAGTAGTCACCGTCGAGCTCGGTTCCGCGACCTACACGGCGTCGGTGACCGAGGTGACCGGCGACGAGCGAGCCCGCATGTGGGGCAACCACGTGGCGATCATGCCGTTTTTCGACGACTACCAGGCCAAGACCGAACGCACGATTCCGGTGCTCGTCCTCGAACGCCAGGGCTGAGCGATGCGGCTCATCGAGCCGTTGCAGATCGGCGGACTCACCCTCGCCAACCGGATCATGTTCGGCCCGCACGTCACCAACCTCGGCGACGACCAGCGCCGCTTCACCCCACGCCACACCGCGTACTACGAGCGACGCGCGCGCGGTGGCTGCGGCATCATCGTCACCGAAGGTGCGAGTGTGCATGAGAGCGACTGGCCCTACGAACGTGCACCGTCGGCCGACCGCGCAGTGGATGGCTGGTCCGCCATCAGTGCCGCCTGCCATACGCATGGTTCACTCGTGATCGCGGCACTCGACG
>JANOKQ010000101.1:0-5304 GCA_031419375.1 Acidimicrobiaceae bacterium | reverse complement strand
GCGAAGCGGTCGGGCTGAAGGCGCCGTTCGTGATGCTGTTCGCGTTCGTCCCGATGGGCTGCATCGCCGCGGCGTTTTTCTACATGAACAAAGCCGACGCCGACTGCGGCACCATGTTCGCGTGGACTACCCGGGCGTTCGGGCCGTCGGCCGGTTGGCTGGGCGGTTGGGGCCTGATCGTGGCCGACCTGTTGATCATGCCGAACCTCGCCGGGGTCTCCGGGCAGTACCTGCTGTTGCTGTTTGGGACAGAGGAAGCCGCCGCCAATAGCATCTACGTCACCATTCTCGGCTGCGGGTTCATCTTTGCGATGTGCTGGATCTGCTGGCGGGGCATCGAGCTGTAGTACCCAACGAAGACTGACCCGGCGCAGGTGGCCGTCGTTCGTCGCGCCACGTATCAGTCGATGTTGAGCAGCGCCAGAAATTTCTCACGTTGTGTTGTTGGCGAACATTTGTTCGACTAGAGTGATGGTTCTTCCCTACGGAACTCTTTGCCGATCTGGTGATGGTTCCGGATCGACAGCTTCGGCTGTCCGCACAACCCGTACCGACACCACCACCACCCCAGCTGAATGTTGTGCTGTGTGGCGTGCGTCCGAACGCTGCGAAGGAGGACCACCATGACGATCACCGACACGGCCACTGACACGGCCACTGACACGGCCACTGACACGGCCACCGCTCGGGTGGGCCGTCCCGATGATGATCCGACCAGATTGTCCGACGGCGCCGATGTTGAGGTGTTGTTCGCTGAGTTCCTGACCACCCGCGGTCCCGACCGCGACCGCGCCTACCTCGCTGTCGAGCAACACATCCGCCGCTTACGCGCCCTACAAACCCGGATGATCAGCGAGGTCCGCACCTCCTGCTCCTACCTCGACGACACCCACCACACCCCCGCCAACTGGGTCCAAGCCGTCACCAACTCCTCCATCGCCACCGCCCGCCAAATCACCAACACCGCCGCCCTGTTCGAACAACTCCCCACCCTGGCCACCACCTACGCCACCGGCCACATCGGCACCGACCAAATCAACATCCTGGTCAAACTCAACCTCAACCCGGTCTGCCACGAACAACTCCCAGGTTCCGAACAACTCCTCACCGACAGCGCCCTCACCCTCGGCTACCGAGACTTCCGCACTACCTGCCGACGCTGGCAGGACTACGCCGACCCCGACGGCACCAACCGCGACCACGAAGCCTCACGCACCAACCGCCACGCCACCACCGCCACCCTCGGCACCGGCCACATCCTCCACGCCGAAGGCGACGCCATCACCGGCGAGATCATCACCACAATCCTCAACGAACACACCCAAGCCGAATACCACCGCGACATCGCCGACCGCGCCGACCGCTACGGCGACCAAGCCGCCAAACACCCCCTCGCCCGCACCACCCGCCAACGCCGCTACGACGCCCTCACCAACATCTTCCTCAAAGCCACCACCACCACCACCGGCAACAGCAACAGCAGCACGCGGGCCCCGCTCGTCAACCTCATCTGCACCCCCGACATCTTGCTCCAAGCCATCTACGACCTCCTCCACGAAACCAACACCGACCCAGACGCCGGCCCAGCAACCGGGCAAACAGCACCAGGCCGACAGCCAACCAACGGACGGCCCGCCAGCGGCACCCCAAACGCCGCCCACATCCGAGCCCTCCTCAACCTCCTCGACCACCCCGACCTCACCCACCCCGACATCGCCAACCACCCCAACCTCCAAACCCTCCGCCACCTCCTCAACAACCACCAGTCACACGACGACACCGCGAACGACGACACCGCGAACGACGACACCGGATCTGGTGACCACCCGGCCAACTACAACCTGCAATCGAACCATGCGGACTCAAACCACGTTGAGCCGAACGTCAACCCGCCTGGCGCGCCGCCGGGCGCGCCTCCCCCTGGCACGGCACCGCCGGGCACTTCACCACGGGGCGCGCCTCCGCCAGGTACCACGCCGCCCGGTGCTCCCCCACCGTTGGACGGGCTGGGATCAGCGGACGGGCTCATGTACTCACACCGCTTCCGCATCTGCGAAACAACCACCGGCGCACCCGTCAACCCACGCGACCTCGCCATCGCCGCACTCGCCGGCCACATCCGCCGCATCACCATCGACCCCACCGGACGCATCACCAACCTCGGACGCCGCCAACGACTCTTCACCGGCGCCGCCCGCGAAGCCATCCTCCTCATGGGCCCCCAATGCACCTACCCCGGCTGCAACCGCACCATCGGCCTCCACATCGACCACCTCCAAGAATGGGCCCGCAACAACGGAACCACCGACATCACCAACGGCGGCCCCACCTGCCCCCAACACAACAACGCCAAACACACCAACACCACCACCGTCACCCGCGACGAAACCGGCTGGCACCACCACCGCACCGACGGCACCGAAATAGCACCCAGATGGAGCGGATAACACTGGCGCCTGCGACAGGGCGCTGGCGGCCTGCCGCTTGACGGTGCACCGCACGCCGCGTGACGTGCGAACGGATCGACTGATGCTGTGGTGTCCCGACGCATAGGTGATCGTGGTCAGTCACGGCGGCTGCGGCCCAACCGGGGGCACTGCTCGGTTCGATCACCTACGAGATCGTGCACCGCTCCCCAGTCCAAGTTCTCGTGGTCCCGGGCGACTAAGCAACACCGTATACTGTAGCGTCGGAATACAGTTGTAGCAGAACGAGACAGGGGTTGATGATGGCGAAGGGTACGTCCACACCTACACGGGTCGCCGCTGACGTCGCTGCGACCGCTGCGTCAGTCGCGCCGACCGAGAGCCGGACGGTGACCGAGCAGATCAACTACTGGGTCCGTATCGGCATGCTGGTCGAACGGTCAAGGTCGGTCGCAAATCGCCGGGTCCTGGCCGTGGCCGCCGGCGACGCCCAGTTCTCTACGCTCACACCAGAAGAACGCACCACCGCCCACGCCGTGATCGACGCCCGCATCGCGGAACGGGCCGCCAAGCAGCGATTCGGGCCGGACGCCCGGACCGCTGGGCACACCACAGTGTCGATCGACGACGACGGCAACCTCATCGAGATTTCGCCGCACGGTAGCCGCCGTCGCCTGTGAGCCGCCTCGACCTGATCGCCGGACCCAACGGGGCCGGCAAGACCACGCTCTACGAACGCGTCATCGCTCCGGGTCGTCCCGGCCTGCCCTTCGTCAACGCTGATCGGATCGCCCGAGACCGGTTCCCCGGACAGGAACTCGAGCATGCGTACGAGGCAGCGAGGATCGCCGCCGCAGCACGAGCGGCACTGCTTGATGCGCGCCTCGACTTCTGCGCCGAGACGGTGTTCTCCCACGTGTCGAAGATCGACCTCGTCACAACTGCTGCTGCTGCCGGCTACGACGTCGTCGTCCACGTCGTCATGATCCCGCTGGCACTGTCCGGGTTGCGCGTCGCCGCCCGAGTCGCCGCCGGCGGCCACGACGTCCCAGCCGAGAAGCTCACGTCCCGCTACGAGCGGCTCTGGCCCAACGTCGCCGCAGCCGTGCAGCACTGCTACCGCGTCGTGTTCTACGACAACGCCACCGACCACGGACCAACCGAGGTCGCCTCCTACCGCTACGGGGTCGCCGATTTCCCGCCCCGATGGCCCCACTGGACCCCCGAGCCGCTGCTCGCGCTCTGAGCTTGCGATTCAACCTGGGGGCCAACCGGGCCCGCCGTCGCGGCGATAGCTCTCTCGTGATACCGAGCGCCGTCTGATCCGGCACGCCGTCAGGAGCGGCGGCCCCACATCAGGATCCGCCGGAAGGGGAAGAAGTACGGCGACCGGTCGCCGATTACGTCGATCAGGGCCCGCTCGTACTCGGCGAGGAACTCGGCGTAGACGTCGGGTTCGAGGCGTCGCTCGAAGCGTGTGAGCGTGGTGCCTTTCACCCACTGCACCACCGCCCGGCTCGATGCCAGCACATGCGGGTACACCACGAGTCGCACGTGCTGTCGCTCGAAGCCGAGGTCGTACAGCAACTGCGCGTACTGCTCGGGTTCGAGCACGTTGTCGGCAACCGGATCCGCCGGTGGTCCCGAGGGACCGAACTCTCCCAGGAACCGCTCACTGTTGGCCACCTCATCGGCCACGGTATGCGATGGCATGTAGGCATTGGCGGGGACTTGCACCGCCAACTGACCGCCACCGGTCAACGCTGCGGTCCACCGTTGCAGCACCGCGCCATGGTCTGACACCCATTGCAGACTCGCCGCAGCGAGCACCAAGTCGTGGTCGCCGTCACCGGTCCACGCGGCGATGTCGCCGTACTCGAATCGGAGTCCGTCGCCTTCGTGCGCTGCGGCCGCAGCGAGCATCGCCTGCGAGTTGTCGATGCCCGTCATGACCGCCGTGCCCAGACGGCGTGCGGCGAGCGCGGTGAGTTCTCCTGGTCCGCAGCCCAGATCCACCGCGCGGTACAACGAGCCCGGCTCGATCAGGTCCACCAGGTCGTGGAACGGCTGGGACCGCTCCGCGGCGAACTTGCGGTATTGATCAGGGTTCCAGTCAGCGCACATATTTGTATGGTACTTGTATTGTTCGGTCCGGACCAGCGCAGCCGGTCAGTCGGCCCGGTCAGTCGGCCCGGTCCGTCAGCGCACTCAGCCGGCGGCTGCGGCACCTTCGGGGGCCGGCATCGCCTCGTTGTCGAGCCCGAACGCGGCGTACTCCTCGCCGGTGTCGGCCCAGTCCTCGAACTGGATGACGCCCATTTCCTCGAACCTGTGGCGCAGCCACTTGTCGTTCCGGTCGAGCAGGCCGAGCTTCTTGCAGTTGGGCACGATCTTGCTGAACAGCATCGACTGGAACATGCCGCGGGTGGGGTCGGCGAGCACCATCGGGGCGATCTGCTTCACGTTGACGCCCATCCGCTCCCACACCTCCTGGCTCATGAACCGGTCGCGCATCCGCACTGCGGCCTCGAAGGCGAACTCCTGGCGGTCCTTCATTTCGGCATCGCTCATGCCGTCGTACACCTCTTTCAGGCTGAGCACACCGAAGGCGACGTGGCGGGCCTCGTCGCTCATCACGTAGCGCAGCAACTGCTTGAGCAACGGCTCGTGCGTGGTCTGGTGCAGGAAGCCGAACGCGGCGAGCGCGAGTCCCTCGACCATCACCTGCATGCCGAGGTAGGTCATGTCCCAGCGGCTGTCGTTGATGATGTCGTCGAGCAGCATCCGCAGGTGCGCGTTGACCTGGAACCCGCCGCCGAGCTTCTCGTCGAGGTATCGGGCGAACACCTCCACGTGGCGGGCCTCGTCGACCACCTGC